>JASLYQ010000002.1 GCA_030739735.1 Alphaproteobacteria bacterium
CATGGCGAGCAATCGCGAAGCGCTGCTGAGCAGACTTAACGACAAGGCGCGGCACATCCGACGCAGCAGCTGGCGGGCGCTGCACGCCGCCGGCTCGGGACATGTAGGCGGCGCCCTATCGGCGGCCGAGCTGCTGGCGGGGCTCTACTTCCATCACCTGCGCCTGCGCCCGAACGAGCCGGATTGGCCGGATCGGGATAGATTTGTGCTTTCCAAGGGCCACGGAAATGCAGCGTTGGCAGCGGTTCTGGCCGAGATAGGGTTTATCGACGAGGCCTTGCTCGACCGCTTCTATGGTTTCGAATCGCCGCTTGGAATGCACCCCGACATCAAGGTCGCGGGGATCGAGATGAGCACTGGGGGGCTCGGCCACGGGCTCTCCATCGGACTCGGCATGGCGCTCGGCGCGCGCCTCCAAGGCAAGAACTTCCGCACCGTCGTGATGCTTGGCGACGGCGAACTGCAGGAAGGCTCAAACTGGGAGGCGGCGATGGCCGCGGCGCACCATGACGTCAGCTCGCTGACTGCCATCCTCGATTACAACAAGCTGCAGCAGAGCGGGCATGTGGATGCCATGTTGTCGCTGGAGCCCATGGCCGAGCGCTGGCGCACCTTCGGTTGGACGGTGAAGGAGATCGACGGGCATGACATCGCGGCAGTGATCGATGCGCTCGACGCCCTGCCCTATTCGCCAGACGCCCCGTCCGTACTAATCGCACACACAATCAAGGGCAAGGGCGCAAGCTTCGCCGAGGACAGCCATTTGTGGCATAACAATGTGGTCGACGATGAGGTCTATGCAAAGGCCCTAGCCGAGCTGGAGAAGGCCGAATGAACGCGCTTCCCGATTGGTCCGCCATGGCCAACCAGTCGCGCCTCGCCTTCGGGCAGGCCGTCACGGCGATGGCACAGGAAGACGAAAGCGTCGTTGCTGTTTCTGCCGACACTCTCGACCTGGTCGGCTTGCGCACCATGATGGCGGCTTCGCCCGAGCGAGTCATCGAGGCCGGCATCGCCGAGCAGAATGCCATGGGGATCGCCTCGGGCCTCGCGACTACTGGCATGCGGCCGTTCCTTTGTGGATACGCGCCTTTCATCACCGCACGCTCCATGGAGCAACTGCGCAACGACGTCGCCTACGCCAATCAACGGGTGGTGATCGGCGCCGCGGCGAGCGGCGTCTCGCTGGGAGTCGCCGGCGGCACCCACCACGCGCTCGAAGACCTGGCACTGCTACGCTGTCTACCCAACACGACCGTGGTTGTGCCGGCGGACGCTCACCAGGCATGGCACGCGACGCTGGCCAGCGAGAACATCGATGGCCCGCTCTATGTCCGCCTCGGTGGCCGCGTGGAGGAACCGCCGGTGACAGCCAAGGACGCATCTTTCGCACTTGGAAAGGCCGATGTGCTGTGGAGCGGTAACGACATCGCCGTCATTACCTGCGGCGCGCTAGTCGGCCCGGCCCTGGAAGCAGCCGAGACTTTGGCCGGGAGCGGTGTCTCCGCCCGCGTCATCAACATGCACACTATCAAGCCCCTCGACGAGGCGGCGGTGTTGGTGGCGGCGGAATGCGGTACGGTGGTCACGGCTGAGGAACACCACCTGACGGGCGGCCTCGGCGGCGCCGTTGCCGAGTTGCTGGCGCGAGAGCGCCCAACGCCCATGCGCATGATCGGCATGCCCGACACATATGCCGTCGTCGGTCCCACCGACAAGGTCCGCGCCAAATACGGCATGAGCGCGGCGGCTATCGTGGAGGCGTGTCAGGGCCTATTGGGCTAAAATCGTAGATCAACCCGCTGGTTCTCCAGGGCCAACTACATCTTGCTATGACATGAGCTTGAACCAGGACGCACACACTTTGTAGCGGCGCGGGAACTTCCCTTGCCCTTCAAGCCGGCCAGCGTGTCGTCTTTCGCCCTGCGGCTGTAATGCCCTACCTAACCGTGGCATACTATCCCTATCATCAATCCAGAGGAGAATGCGGGATGATCGGCTCACAGGCGATATTAAGAGGTGCCTGCCCCGCGCCGCTTGCTTTCCTGCTTTTTGTGGGCACGTTCAGTTTCTCGTCGCTGGTGTGTGCTCAGGAAGCCTCCCCCGGCGGAAGAGTATCGACCAGAACGAGTTGGGCGCCGGGCCGCCGCCGCCGCCGGCGCACGAGGGTGTTGGTCGAGGGCGGACGTCCCCACCTTGTGAAACTGTCGATAAGTGGCTTTCTATCGAGGGTACCGGTGAGGGTCGGTGACCCGGGCAAAGTCTCGTCATTCACCCGGCCTTCATCACCTACTCCCCCAGCTCAGTGCCGAGGAGCAGGAGGTCACCAGCGTGACTGACGGCTATGTGCGGCTGTCGATCGGTATCAAGCATATCGACGATATCATTGCCGATCTCGACCAAGCTTTCGGCGCGATTTGAAAACGGATGCCAGCTTCCACTAGCAAGACCCGCGACCGTCATCGCCACCCCGGCGGTGGCGACCGTGGCCGTTATCAGCCCAAAGGGCGGCAGGTCGAGGACTCGGCGCGGCGCGAGGTTGCCGCCCTGTTGTCTGGCGTCGAGCTACGTCGCGACATGCTTATCGAGTATCTGCACCGTATCCAGGATCACTGCGGTCAGCTTTCCGCGGCCCATCTGGCGGCGCTGGCCGAGGCTATGCGCCTGTCCCAAGCAGAGGTATATGAGGTCGCCAGCTTCTACGCCCATTTCGACGTGGTTCGGGAAGAAGAGGCGCCGCCAGCACCGCGCACCGTCCGCGTGTGCGACGGCATCGCCTGCGAGATGGCAGGGGCTAAGGCTTTGCAGACTATGCTGGCGGACGCCCTGGATCCTACCAATGTGCGCGTGGTCACCGCGCCCTGTATGGGCGGCTGCGATTGCGCTCCGGTGGCTGCGGTCGAGCACAATCAAATCCTGTCCGCCACAGTGGAAGCGGTGGATGATGCCCTAAAAGGCGTGGCAGCAGTATTGCCAGACATGCAAGGCTATGCTGCCTATCGCGAAGCTGGCGGCTATGCGCTGCTCGAAGCCTGCCGAGCAGGTAAGCATACGCCCGAAACTATCATCGAAGCACTCGGCGCCGGAAATCTCCGCGGCTTGGGCGGTGCCGGCTTCCCGGCCGGGCGCAAATGGGAGTTTGTACGTGCCGAGCCTGCACCGCGGCTGCTGGCTGTTAATGCGGACGAGGGCGAGCCCGGCACCTTCAAGGACCGCTGGCTGCTCGGGCGCGAGCCCCATCGCGTGCTAGAGGGAATGCTAATCGCCGCCTGGGCCGTGGGAGCGAGTGATATTTATTTTTATATTAGAGATGAATATACCGCCATAAGGATAAGATTAGAAAAGGAATTCCGTGAATTAATGATGGCCGGTCTGTGTGATGGCACTGGCCTTTATCTCCGGCGCGGCGCCGGCGCCTATATTTGCGGTGAGGAGTCGGCGATGCTGGAGAGCATCGAGGGCAAGCGCGGCCTGCCGCGGCACAAACCGCCGTTTCCCGCCCGGCGCGGCCTGTTCGGTCGGCCGACCCTGATCCACAATGTCGAGACGCTGTACTGGATCCGCGAGACCGTTGAAACCGGCGGGCGGGGCTTACGCGCGTATTCGGTTTCGGGTCGCGTTTGCAAGCCCGGCGTCAAGTTTGCGCCCTCTGGAATCACCGTGCGCAAGTTGATCGACGAGCATTGCGGCGGCATGGCTGAGGGCCATGTCTTCAAGGCCTATCTGCCGGGTGGTGCTTCGGGCGGCATTTTGCCTGCTTCGAAAGCAGACCTACCGCTCGATTTTGGCATGCTTGATGACCAAGGCTGCTTTGTCGGCTCGGCTGCCATCGTGGTGCTGAGCGAGAGCGACTCGATCGCCGCTGCGGTGCGCAACCTGATGCGCTTTTTCGCCGAGGAGAGCTGTGGCCAATGCACGCCCTGCCGCATCGGCACGGAAAAGGCCGTGGCGCTGATCGAGCAACCCGACTGGGACGGCGCCTTGTTGGAAGAGCTTTGTGAGGTGATGGCGGAGGCCTCTATCTGCGGTCTCGGTAAGGCTGCACCCAATCCCCTGCGCTGTGCACTGAAATTCTTTCCTGACGAGGTGCTGCCGTGACCGGCTTCACTGTTGACGGACAGACAATCACGGCCGAGCCCGACGAGAGCATTTGGCAGGCCGCGCGCCGCGCCGGCATCGCCATCCCCCATCTTTGCGCGACGCCGCAGCCTGGCTATCGCGCCGACGGCAATTGCCGCGTCTGCATAGTCGAGATCGAGGGCGAGCGCGATCTCGTCGCCTCCTGTCTGCGCGAGCCCGCGGACGGCATGGTGGTGACCAGCAGCGCGCGCGCAACCAAGGCCCGCGAAATGATCATGGAACTGTTGCTCACCGACCAGCCATCCGAAGCGGCTTGCGAGCTAACCAGATGGGCCGACATCATGGGTGTCATGGAAAGCCGCTTTCCGGTCCGCGACGCAGCGGCGGCCGACAACAGCCACCCGGCCATAGCAGTCAATCTCGACGCCTGTATTCACTGCACCCGCTGTGTGCGCGCCTGCCGCGAGGTTCAAGTCAACGACGTCATCGGCATGGCGGGACGCGGTGCCGGCGCCCGCATCGTCTTCGACATGGCCGATGCCATGGGGGACTCGACTTGCGTCGCCTGTGGCGAATGCGTTCAAGCCTGTCCGACAGGCGCGCTGTTGCCGGCGCAGGCGGCGAGTGAGGGAAAAAAGGTTCACAGCATCTGCCCCTATTGCGGTATTGGCTGCCAGGTGACCTACACCGTCGCAGGTGGGCGCATCAGCCGCGTCGAGGGCCGTGATGGTCCCGCCAACAAAGGCCGGCTTTGCGTCAAAGGCCGCTTCGGCCTCGACTATATCAACCACTCCAACCGTCTCACGGTTCCACTAATCCGCAAGGACGGCGTCGCCAAGACCCTCGACGGCGTCGATCCTGCTGACCCGTCTAGCCACTTCCGCGACGCCACCTGGGAGGAAGCGCTGGACGTCGCGGCGTCCGGCCTCAAGCGCATCCGCAATCGAGACGGTGGCGCGGCACTGGCGGGATTCGGCTCGGCCAAGGGCTCCAATGAGGAAGCCTATCTAGTGCAGAAGCTGGTGCGCACCGGCTTTGGCACCAACAATGTTGACCATTGCACGCGGCTCTGCCACGCGAGTTCGGTGGCAGCGCTGATGGAGACCATCGGCTCTGGCGCCGTCACCGCGCCGTTCGCGGAAGCCGCTAACGCTGAGACCATCATCGTCATCGGCGCCAACCCAACCGAGAACCACCCCGTCGCCGCCACTTTCATCAAGAATGCGGCCCAGCGGGGCGCCACGTTGATCGTTATGGACCCGCGCGGCCAGGCGCTCAAACGCCATGCCGACATCTTCGTGCAGCAACGCCCCAGCTCCGACGTCGCCATGCTCAATGCGGTGATGCATGTCATCGTCGACGAAGAGCTCTACGACAAGCAATATATCGAGGCTCATACTGAGGGCTTCGACGCACTTGTCGAGCATCTGAAGGCGTTCTCGCCCGAGGCTATGGCCGAACATTGCGGCGTGCCAGCCGAGACCCTGCGGGCCGTCGCGCGCGCCTATGGAGAGGCAAAGCGGGCACTGATTTTCTGGGGCATGGGCGTCGCCCAACACGTCCACGGCACCGACAATGCGCGCTGCCTAATATCACTGGCACTGATGTGCGGCCAAGTCGGGCGCGCCGGCAGCGGCCTGCATCCTCTGCGCGGCCAGAACAATGTTCAGGGCGCCTCTGATGTCGGGCTGATCCCGATGTTCTATCCGAACTATCGCCCCGTGGGCAGCGAAGACGCGCGCAAGCTGTTCGAAGACTTATGGGGCACGCCGCTCGATCCCGAACCCGGCCTTACTGTGGTCGAGATCGCCGAGGCGGCCTATCAGGGGGACATCAAGGGTATCTACGTCATGGGCGAGAACCTGGCCATGTCCGATCCCAACGCCGGGCATGTGCGCGAAGCGCTGTGCCGCCTCGAGCATCTCGTGGTGCAGGACATCTTCCTTACCGAGACCGCCGCCTTTGCCGACGTGATTTTACCGGCGACCGCACACCCCGAGAAGACTGGCACCTTCACCAACACCGACCGCCGCGTGCAAATGGGCCGCCAGGCCGTCGAACCTCCCGGAGACGCCCGCCAGGATTGGTGGATCGTGCAAGAAATCGCACGCCGCATTGACCTTGACTGGAATTACACCGGCCCGGCCGATGTCTATACCGAGATGCGCGGCTGCATGCCCTCAATCAAAGGCATAACCTGGCAGCGGCTGGAGCGTGAGGACGCGGTCACCTATCCCTGCAACGCCGAGGACAAGCCCGGCCACGAGGTACTCTTTGGCGATAGCTTTCCCACCGCGGACGGCCGCGGGCTTTTCGTGCCTGCCGGCCTGGTGCCGCCCGATGAGACCCCAGACGAGGCCTATCCCTTCGTGCTGACGACGGGACGTCAGCTGGAGCACTGGCACACCGGCCAGATGACCCGCCGCGCGACGGTACTCAACGCGCTGGAGCCCGAGGCCGTCTGCGAGTTGGCACCCACAGACGCCACCGACCTCGGCATCGCTGCCGGCGAGAAGGTACGGCTAACCACACGCCGTGGCGCCATCACCCTCGCCGCGCGGTTCGCGGATCGTATTCCCAAAGGCACCGTCTTTGTGCCCTTTTGCTATGCTGAGGCAGCGGCGAATTTACTCACCAACCCTGCGCTAGATCCCTTCGGCAAGATCCCCGAGCTGAAATACTGTGCCGTGCGCGTAGAGAAGATATGAACCGACCGGTCGCCAGACTAAGACGCACAAAGGAAGGCTACCATGACAGTAGCCTCCAGGTGATCACTAGGGCTACCTCGCAAGAGGCGGCCCTTTCTTTTTCGGTAACGGGTATACTTCGACGCTGAGATCACTGACACGGCGGCAGAGCATGGCCAAAGAAAAACACATAAACGGGCATAAGCCCGAAGCGTTGATGCAGACCCTGGACCCGGCGGGTGGGGTCGGAGTGCCGGAGCTTCCGGAGCGCGCAGAAGCGGCGGTCATGGCAGTCACCGGCTTTCGGACCGAGGTTCCGGACGAGGCGCAGACCGCGGCGATCCTGGGCACCGAACGCGAGGGCAATGCGGTCATCATCGATGACAGCGGTCTGGTGCTGACCATCGGCTATCTGATGCTTGAATGCAGTGCTATCGAAATCGCCGATATCGAGGGCCGCTGGGTGGAGGCGGATTTCGTCGGCTACGATTTTGAGACCGGATTTGGCCTGGCCCGCGCCGGTGCTCCGCTCGGTATCGCACAAGCGCCGCTAGGCACCACGGCGGCGCTCAGACAGGGCAAGCAAGCATTGGTGGCCGGGCGCGGCGGTCGCGAACAGGCGATGCCAGTCACCGTCGCCTCGCGCAGACCCTTCTCGGGTTATTGGGAGTACTACCTCGACGACGCCATTTTCACCACGCCCGCCTATCCCAACTGGAGCGGCTCAGCCCTGATCGGCAGTGATGGCAAGGTCGGCGGTCTAGGCTCTCTGCTGGTGGAGGATGCGGGCGAACAGCAGCCGAGTCAGGGCAACATGTTCATACCGACAGAGCTGTTGCTGCCCATCCTCGATCAATTGCTTGCCGACGGACGTGTGCAACGGCCGTCACGGCCTTGGCTCGGTATCTTCACCATGGACACACAAGGCACCCTGCTGGTGACCCATGTCGCCGACAACAGCCCGGCTGCCCGCGGCGGCGTAGTAGCCGGCGATGTGGTGCTCCGGGTGGCCAAACATCCGGTCGCGGATCTCGCCGACTTCTACGAGCGGCTTTGGAGCCTTGGGGAGGCCGGGGCGACCGTGCCGCTGACCATAGTCCGCGAGGGCGCAGCGGTGGAATTTCTGCTGCGCTCCGAAGATCGCTACAAGGTCTTCAAGACGCCATATGCTTAATCGTCCCAGTGGACGTCGTCTTCGCTAACCAGATCGCCGCGCATCGACGGGCCGTCAGTATGCACACGGTCGCGGCCGCCGCAGATCAGATGGTGCCAGTCTGGCAGGTCATAGCCTTGCGCGACTAGGCGATAGGCGCAGGTCTGGGGCAGCCAGTTTAGCTTCATCACGTTCTCGGGCCTGACCTTGACGCAGTCGGCGACACGGGCGCGACGGTTAGCATAATCGCTGCAATTGTGAGTCTCCAGATCGAGTAGCTGGCAAGCTGCATCGGACAGCGCGATCTCGCCCGTACCTTCATCCTCGATGCGCAACTGACAGCATAACCCGCAGCCATCACAGAGCATCTCCCACTCCGCGGGTGTCATCTCCGTCATCACCTTTTCGCGCCAGAACGCCATGACGCCCTGATATAAACCACAACATGGCCGACGACGCGCTCATTCTTGCCATCGACCAGGGCACCACCAGCAGCCGCGCCATCGTCTTCAACACCGCGGGCGAAGTGGTGGCCCTGTCGCAGGAAGAGTTCCCGCAGAAATTTCCTCATCCCGGCTGGGTCGAGCACGCTCCCGAGGATATTTGGCGCTCGACGCTGCAGGTCTCGCGCAGCGCCCTGGCGTCGGCGGAGAGAAGCGGGCGGCGAGTCGTCGCCATCGGCCTGACCAACCAGCGCGAGACGGCGCTGCTTTGGGACCGGCGCACGGGCGAAGCGATCCATAACGCTATCGTCTGGCAAGACAGGCGTACGGCCGAGACGTGTGCCAACTTGCGCGCCGACGGGTTGGAGGAGGTCGTAACGGCACGCACAGGCCTGCTGCTCGACCCGTACTTCTCGGCTACCAAGATTGCCTGGATGCTCGACCATGTGGCGGCTGCTCGCGACCGAGCCGAGAGCGGCGAGATCGCTTTCGGTACGGTGGATTCGTTCCTGCTCTGGCGCTTGACCGGAGGTCAGGCGCATTTGACCGAAGCGACCAATGCCAGCCGCACCAGCCTGTTCGACATTCACACGCAGGCCTGGGATGACGAACTGCTGTCAGCCTTTCGCGTACCGCGCACGTGCCTGCCTGAGGTGCGCGACAGCGCCGCTGCCTTCGGTGAAAGCGAACCCTCGCTGTTCGGCCGGCCCATCCCCATCCTCGGCATGGCCGGCGACCAGCAAGCCGCCGCCATCGGCCAAGGTTGCTTTTCACCCGGCGCGGTGAAAAGCACTTACGGCACAGGCGCCTTCCTTCTGCTCAATACCGGCGCACAGGCCATCACCTCGCAACACCGCCTACTGACCACGGTCGCCTACCGCCTGGCCGGCAAGCCGACCTACGCCATCGAAGGTTCAATCTTCGTCGCCGGCGCTGCCGTGCAGTGGCTACGCGACGGCCTCGGCATCATCGCCAACGCGCCCGAGACCGAAGTTCTGGCGCGCGGCATCGCCGACAGCGGCGGTGTCATGCTGGTGCCAGCCTTCACCGGCCTCGGCGCACCCCATTGGGACGCAGATGCGCGCGGCGCACTCTACGGCATCACGCGCGCCACGGGCAGGGCGGAGCTAGCCCGCGCGGCGCTCGAATCCGTCTGTCTCCAGACCCACGATCTGCTCGCCGCCATGGCCGCCGACGGCGCCGCACCATCAGCGCTGCGTATCGACGGTGGAATGGTGGCTAATGACTGGCTTGCTCAATGCCTTGCTGACATCCTCGACCTACCGGTGGACCGCCCGGCCGTGATGGAAACTACAGCCCTTGGCGCCGCCTATCTTGCCGGCCTGCAAGCCGGCCTCTTTACATCCCTGGATGACATCGCAAACCGCTGGCACCGCGAGCGTCGCTTTGAGCCGAATATGGACGCGGAATACCGCGCAAATCTACTGGCATCTTGGCGAACAGCAGTTACCAGAACTAAGGGTATCTAATTTATTGCTAGGCTATCCTGTTCAAAGTATAATCATATACCATAAATATACTTTGTTATCCACCACCAGGTCGTCGGCGATGCGATCGCCCGCAATGGCACGTGCCTGCACGAGGGCTTTGTCAACCCAAACAATTTCGGGCCCGAGTGGATGGCAAACTTTTCGCCGACCGGGCACTCGGAACAAAAGCGATCGAATGTTGCCATCGCCTTAACCGGCGGCAGGCCAGGACCATCGCCATCGACGTTGATGGCAAAAAGACGATTAATTCACTTTCGCCATTTCGAGCCACGCCTGCTTGATAGCCTCGGCATCGGCGCCCGGCGCCTGCGCCGCCTTTAGTACCACCGCTTCGCGCCGCCTCATCAGATCAGCCGCCTTTAGCACCTCTGCCGCCTTACCACGCGGCAAAACTGTTGCACCATGCTTGTCGGCATGCACCAGGTCGCCCGAATTCACCGTCATGCCGGAGATTGCAACGGTGTCGCCGAAACCGACTACATGGACAAAACCGTGGCTGGGAGTGATGCTGCCAGCCAAAGCTTGAAAGCCTGGCGCCAAGTCGTCGAGATCGCGGATGCTGCCGTTGGTCACTAGGCTCGGACAGCCGAGCGCCATGTGGATGGCGCTATTGACCTCGCCGAAGAAGCAACCGAAACCCGCGTCGCCGTCATCGAGATCCTGGGCGACGCAGATTGCCGGCAGGACCGCGGATTCGACATAGTCCAGATAGCCGAAACGCGTTGTCCGTATGGTATCCGCGTTCATCGTCGATGGCCGACTGGCGCGCACCATCACCGTGCGAGCAACGCCCACCATAACACCGAGTTCGGGCCGGATGGGCTGCAGCATCTTAGTGGTGAAGCCAAAAGCGCGACGCCCTTCCTCGACCAATTCTATGGCGTTACAGACAGTAGGCGTGTCGAGCTTGGCCAGCGCGTCAAGCTGCGCTTGCGTCGCGGTATCGTCGATCATCGTGTCTCCCTTTCCAGTGGAAATCTCAGGCGGAGTGTTCGTCACTCCAGGTGTTTTCGAGAACAGTGCCAACGGCGTCAAGACTGAACCAGCGCAGGCTCTCCGCCACGACATCTACGGCAATTTTCGCGGCCTCATCGAGCACCGCATGATCCAAGCCGAGCTCCCGCAGCCTCTCAGGCGCACCAATACGGCTGAAAAACCGTAGAGACAGCCACCGACCGCCACAGCCGCCCTACGATTGGTGGATAGAATCATCCATGGCTTCCCTCCGAGGATCGATCATACTGTGTCCAAACGTGAGGCAAAGAGGCAGTTGCATGAACGAAAAACACGAACATTCCGTCCGCCGCGTGATGGTCGTGGGATACGGCACCATGGGCCGAGGCATCGCGCTGTCCTTTGCGCGTGCCGGCTTCGAGACGATCGTGCTTAGCCGAAATCCGGCCCGCCATGGCACCCTGCCCCATTGTATGACGGCTGTGTCTGAACCACCGACCGAGGCGCCGGACCTTATCATCGAATCGGTGCCAGAGGAGATCTCCCTTAAGCACGCTCTGTTTGCTCAGCTCGAAGCCTGCTACGGCACTGGCGCGCAAGACATCATCCTCGGCACCAACACCTCTGGCCTGCCGATCGAGAAAATTGCCGCACCCCTATCCCAAGGTAACCGGAAGCACTTTCTCGCCACCCATTACATGCAGCCGGCGGACACCCTGCCCATGGTCGAATGCGCCATGCTGGAGGAGACCCTTCCCGAGGTGGCAGACCGTGCGCGGACGGCGCTGGAGCAAAGCGGCAAACAGGTCATCATGCTTCGCAAACCGGTTATCGGCTTTCTCATCAATCGGCTGCAGCATGCGGTGCTGCATGAGGCCTATCATCTGATCGAGGAAGGTGTCGTGACGGTCGAAGACGTCGATGCCTTCGCCCGCACCCTGTTCGGACCACGCATGTGCATCACGGGGCTGATCGAGCAAAAGGATCTCAGTGGACTCGGCGTCCACGCGCTTGCCCAGCAAAGCATCGTGCCGGCGCTGCATCATTCGGCCGAGCCCAATCCAATGGTCCAGGCCATGATTGCCGGCGGCGATACTGGTGCCGCATCGGGCAAGGGCTTCTACGATTGGCAGAACCGGGATGCCATCGCCCGCGCTGACGAAGCCAAGGCACAAATGGCACAACTGATAGATTTTCTTGCGCGGCTAAAAAAGGATAACGATGGCCAAGCCGCCCCAGGCTCCGCCGGTTAGCGACAAGCTGGCGCTCAGGGGCGGTGCGGAAATCGATAGCCATCATGGCGATGCCCCTGTTTGCTAAGACCAATTTGGCAAGCGTTTCTCGCGATATGCGATCATTGCCTCCGAAAAATCGTCTGAGCTTGTGGCACGGAGCTGACGTTCTTTATAGAGTGAAAAAAATGTTTCGAAATCAAGGTCATAGCAGCTATTTAACATTTGCTTGGAGAGCCGGCAGCCTTTTGAATTGACCGCGCTGACGCGGGCGATGATTTCCTCGAATTCCGCTTCGGCTCTGTCCTCAGAGACGAGATAATCGACCATGCCGATACGTTCGCCCTCGGTGCCATCGATCATTTCGCCGGTGATAATCAGGCGCTTAGCCCTGCCAAGGCCGATATAGCGCGCCAGGCGAAGCGTGCCGAGACCCGGTATTAGGCCTTCCTTGATGGCCGGCAGGCCGAGCTTGGCAGACGGCGTGCAAACGCGGATGTCCGAAGCTAGAGCGAGCTGCAAGCCACCTCCAAGCGCATAGCCATGGATAAGGCAGAGCACCAACTTGTCCATGGTCTCGAAGCGCCTGAGTGCGCGGTCCCAAAGATCAAAATAACTATTATCTATCAACCCGGCGGCGAGATCCTTGAGATCGATTCCGGTAGAAAATGCCCGCCCAGTGCCGTTGATGCTAACGATACGAATCTCTTCATCTTCGGCAATTCGAGCTGCCAACGCATCAACCTCGTACGCACCGGTCATGGCGACGGCGTTGAGGATATCTGGCCGATTAAATGTGATGCGAGCGCGCGCGCCCTGTTTTTGGTACCTTAATGTCTCATAGTTATCTGCCATAGCCTGCACTCCTAAATTTATTGTTATTGCTGCTGAAGCGAGATTCTAAAACACCATCCTTGACCTGAGCCCCGGAACCTCCCTCTCCTGATAGGAGAGTCCTGGTTCTGCATAACGCATTGTCGAAGGGTTGGCACGCGCGCCGCAGGCCCGTAACGACACATGGTATGAACGTATCGCCGTGCATCGAACAATTCCGGAGACATCCCCAAACTAGAGCTCTGCGGTTGCCGACCTCTTGTCCGGTATGGCGCCCTACGACCGCCTAATCGGCGACGTCGGCGCCGAGCTGACGCCTGTTTGGGTGACGGGCCCTCCAAGCCTTGATATTCCCCGCGCCTTCATCGCCGAAGGCCGGGACGACGACATAGGCTTCAACTCTTTGATCGAAGGTGACGACGACGGCACCCTGGCGATCGCCGACAAATATGCTACCTTGCCAAGGAATAATAATGTGCCGCAAGCTGCGGTCGCCTGCTGGGGAGGTACAGAGCGAATCATGACAGATACCGTGAAATACACACTGCCTGAGGATCGGATTCCGAAGGCCTGGTACAACATTAACGCTGACTTGCCGGAGCCCTTGGCGCCAGTGCTGCATCCCGGCACCGGACAGCCCATTGGTCCCGACGATCTGGCACCGCTTTTCCCGATGGCGCTGATCGGCCAGGAAGTCTCGGCCGAGCGCGAGATCGAGATCCCCGAGCCAGTGCGTGAAATCTATCGTCAATGGCGCCCGAGCCCTCTCCATCGCGCCCGCCAATTGGAGCGTGCGCTCGATACTCCAGCCAAGATCTACTACAAGTACGAAGGTGTCAGTCCAACCGGCAGCCACAAACCCAACACGGCCGTGGCCCAGGCCTTCTACAACAAGGAAGCCGGAACCAAGAAGATCACCACTGAGACAGGCGCCGGCCAGTGGGGCTCCTCGCTGGCTTTTGCCGGCAACCTGTTCGGCCTCGAGATCGATGTCTACATGGTGAAGGTCAGCTTCGAGCAGAAGCCCTATCGCAAGGCTTTGATGGAAACCTTCGGCGCCCGCTGCGTCGCCAGCCCCTCGGAAGAGACTCAGTCGGGCCGCGCCGTTCTCGCCGAGCATCCGGATTCTACGGGCAGCCTCGGTATCGCCATTTCGGAGGCGGTTGAGATGGCGGCCCAGAACGACGACACAAAATATGCCCTCGGCAGCGTGCTCAACCACGTGCTATTGCACCAGACTGTGGTCGGCCAAGAAGCCATCGAGCAGATGAACATGGCCGGTAACTATCCTGACATCATCGTTGGCTGCACTGGCGGCGGTAGCAACTTTGCCGGCCTCGTCAATCCGTTTCTCGGCGAGCAGCTGCGCGGCGGGCCTCATGTCCGCGTGATTGCCGTGGAGCCCGCGGCCTGCCCCTCGTTGACCCGCGGCAAATTTGCGTACGACTTCGGCGATACGGGTCATCTGACACCGCTGGTCAAAATGCATACCCTGGGCTCGACCTTCGTGCCGCCTGGCTTCCACGCTGGTGGCTTGCGCTATCACGGCATGGGCCCGTTAGTCAGCCACCTGCATGAGCTCGGCCTGATTGAGGCGCGCGCCTATCAGCAACTCGAATGCTTTGAAGCCGGCGTTCAGTTCGCCCGCGCCGAAGGTATCGTGCCGGCGCCGGAGGCAACGCATGCGGTCAAGGGCGCCATTGATGAGGCGCTCAAGTGCAAGGAGGCGGGCACGGGTCGGACAATCCTGTTCAACCTCTGCGGCCACGGCCACTTCGACATGCAGGCCTACACCGACTACTTCGCCGGCGATCTGACCGACCAGTCCTATGACGAGTCGGAGCTTGCGATGGCGCTGGCTGGCCTACCCTCGGTCGCGACGGCAGCGGAATAAACGGCTGTGAGGGCGGCCGCATGACAGCGATGGCCGCCCTCAATTGCACACTGGAATCGACCCCGAGGCTCTGCTATAGGGGCGCCACTGTTCCCCGGTAGCTCAGTTGGTAGAGCGGGTGGCTGTTAACCACCATGTCGCTGGTTCGAGTCCGGCCCGGGGAGCCAATTCACAGAAAGGCCGTTGGAGACCGCTCCAGCGGCCTTTTTCTGTGCGTCGATAATCGCTGTTTCGGACCCGTGTCCGCTAGGCGATCCGGAACCAAAGTCGCCCATTATGCGCCTCCGTTATTATCGAAATCATCTGAGGAATCTGGCGTGTAAGGGTTGAGCAGGAGGTCACGCCCGGAAGCCAGTCCATTTATGGACACTCAACAAGGCTCTAAACGACCACGGGGCACTCCAGGCCGCTTGAACGCAGCACGAATTCGGCGACTGCATTGACGCCCTTCTCGTCCTTGATGCAGGTGAAGACGAAGGGACGCTCGCCGCGCATGCGCCGGCTGTCGCAGTCCATAACGTCCAGGCTGGCACCGACGAAGGGCGCCAGGTCTGTCTTGTTGATCACTAGCAGGTCCGATCGCGTGATGCCGGGTCCGCCCTTGCGTGGAATCTTATCGCCGGCCGAGACGTCGATGACGTAGATGGTAATATCGGCGAGCTCGGGGCTGAAGGTCGCCGCTAGGTTATCGCCGCCAGACTCGATGAGCAGCAGGTCCAGGGTAGGAAAGCGTGTCACGAGACCATCGATTGCGGCAAGATTGATCGAGGCGTCCTCGCGGATCGCCGTGTGCGGGCACCCTCCCGTCTCGACCCCAACGATGCGTTCTGGCTCCAACGCACCGGAGCGGGTAAGGAACTCGGCATCTTCCTTGGTATAGATATCATTAGTCACCACTGCAATATCGAAACGGTTACGCAGTAATTTACAAAGCACATTGGTCAGCGCCGTCTTGCCAGAGCCGACGGGGCCGCCGATGCCAATGCGGGCGGGGCCGTGCGGGGAGCGGATCATGAGCGAAACAACCTCACATATTGGGTTTCGTGGGTAATCGACAGCCAGTCGACCATGGGCGTTGCGCTGCCGATCTCGTCGAGCGCAACGCCGGGTGCGCGGGCAGCGGTTTGGCTCACCGTAACGGCAAGGTCGGCGATGGCGGCTTGGCCATCGCTTTGGCCGAGCGGAACGAGCCGCATGCCGGCAGAGGCTAGATTGGCAATGAAAGCATGTAGATAGGCGATGAGACTAACCTGCCGTGGCAAGTCGTGCGCCGCACAGGTCACAGCGACAGCGACAGAGTACGGGGCTGGATGGAGCAGCCTGTCGAGCCAAGCATGAGGCCAAGCGTGTGCCGTGGCCGAAAGAAACGCCTCACCCTGGGCCTCGGATTCGAGCGCTATCTCAGGTGTCGATCGTTGTGCCTGAGCCCGGACGGTAATGTCCGTAAGCCCAGACCAATCCTCGGCCGACGCAGCATCGTAGGCATGACAGAAGAAGCACGCATCAATCCAACCGTCGCCCCGCGCAACGAGCATATCGAGCCAATCGCACAAGCTCTCGCGATCGTGCACTAGGCCCGCCTCAACGGCCGCCTCTAGGGCGTGGCTATAGCTGTAAGCGCCGACTGGGTAGCCGGGCGACAGCCAGGCCATAAGCTGGTAGAGTGATCGCTCATCCATGGCTGTGGCCTTTGTGGGTGTAAGCGCCGGGCTCAGGTTGGAAAGGCGCCTCGAGCGCGACTGGCCTGGCGCCAAGGCCCTTGACCATGTCGACGATCACCGGGTCATAGCGAAAGCGGATGGTGCCGGCGTAAACCTCTGTGGGGACGTGACGGTTACCGAGATGCCAGGCGAGGCGCACAAGGCCTTCCGGATCCGCGCATGGCACCTCGATCAATGGCTCGGGCGCAGCGCGAACGCCAATCCAGCGGCCATCGTCTAGCTTCAGGCCATCGCCGTCGCGAAGCCGCACCACGGCGGGCAAGTCGAGCAGAAAGACGAAACCGGACTCGCAGCGTAGACGGATACGTCGCCGTGCCCGGTCCTCGTAATCGAGCGCGGCCGTCTCGGCTGCCGCATCAGCCGGCCAGGTACCGGCCGCCGCGCTATGCACAGCCCTTTGCATCAGAACAAGAAGTAACGTTGAGCCATGGACAGCTCTGCCGCCGGCTCGCAGGTCAACAACTCGCCGTCGGCACGCACCTCGTAGGTCTCGGGATCTACCTCGATGGCGGGCATCGCAGCATTGTGGATCATGCTCTGCTTGCCGATGACGCTGCGCGTGTCGCCGACCGCAACAAGCTCGCGCGACAGTCCATCGAAACCAGCATCGAGAGAGGCCGCGCTGACAAAGCTTATGGCGCTTTCGACGCAAGAGCTCCCATAGCTTGCGAACATCGGCCGGTAGTGCACCGGCTGTGGTGTCGGAATCGAGGCGTTGGGGTCCCCCATCGGTGCCGTGGCAATGCTGCCGCCCTTGATCACGATAGCCGGCTTAACGCCGAAGAAGGCCGGGTGCCAGAGCACGAGATCGGCCAACTTGCCTTGCTCGACCGAGCCCACATGCTCAGCAATACCATGGGTAATAGCGGGATTAATGGTGTATTTAGCAACATAGCGCTTGGCGCGAAAATTGTCGTTGTCACCACCTTCCTCGGCTAGGCGCCCACGTTGCTTGCGCATTTTGTCAGCTGTCTGCCAAGTGCGGATGATAACCTCGCCGACGCGGCCCATCGCCTGGCTGTCTGAAGCGATGATCGAGAAGGCACCGAGGTCGTGCAGAATATCCTCGGCGGCAATGGTCTCGCGGCGAATACGGCTCTCGGCAAAGGCAATATCCTCGGCTATCTTCGGGTCGAGGTGATGGCATACCATTAGCATATCAAGATGCTCGTCTATGGTATTTTTTGTGAAGGGGCGCGTCGGGTTTGTCGAGGATGGCAACACGTTCGCTTCGCCGCAGAGCTTGATAATGTCCGGCGCATGTCCACCGCCTGCGCCTTCGGTGTGAAAAGCATGGATAGTGCGCCCGGCGAAGGCCTTAATGGTGTTCTCTACGAAGCCCGACTCGTTCAGCGTGTCGGTGTGGATGAGTACCTGGATATCGTAGTCGTCGGCGACGCTCAGGCAACAATCGATAGCGCCTGGCGTGGTGCCCCAGTCCTCATGCAGCTTGAGACCGCAGGCACCGGCGAGGACCTGTTCGCGTAAAGCCTTGGGCGTGCTGGCATTGCCCTTACCGAAAAAACCAAGGTTCATGGGGAAGACTTCTGCCGCCTGCAGCATGCGCCGAATGTGCCAGGGACCTGGCGTACAGGTGGTGGCATTAGTGCCGGCGGCCGGTCCGGTGCCGCCGCCGAGCATTGTCGTCACGCCGCTGATCAGCGCCTCCTCAATCAGTTGCGGACAGATGAAATGGATGTGCGAGTCGATGCCGCCCGCCGTGCAGATCAGGCCTTCGCCGGCGATCGCCTCGGTGCCGGGTCCGACGATGATATCGACACCGGGCTGGGTGTCTGGGTTGCCCGCCTTGCCAATGCCGGCGATACAGCCGTTAGAGAGGCCGATATCGGCCTTGACGATACCCCAGTGGTCGAGGATCAGGGCGTTGGTAATGACAGTATCGACGGCACCGTCAGCATGCGAGACCTGGGACTGGCCCATACCGTCTCTGATCACCTTACCGCCGCCGAACTTGACCTCCTCGCCATAGGTCGTGTGGTCGCGCTCGACCTCGATAACGAGATCGGTGTCGGCCAGGCGCACCTTATCGCCGGTCGTGGGACCAAACATGTCCGCATAGGCGCGCCGACTCAGCGTACTCGCCATGACTCAACCCTCCCCGCCATCGAGGCGGCCCATGACCGCCTGGTTGAAGCCGAAGACGCGACGCAGGCCCGCAAAGGGAATCAGCGTTACATCTCGCGTCTGGCCTGGCTCGAAGCGGACCGCCGTGCCCGCAGCAATATCGAGCCGGTGGCCACGTGCCGTCTCACGGTCAAAGGAGAGCTCGCTATTAGTCTCGGAGAAATGGTAGTGACTGCCAACCTGAACGGGCCTGTCACCAGTATTAACTACGCTAATGGTTACCGTATCCCGTCCACCATTTAGTGTGATATCGCCTTCCAGAGTGATGATTTCACCAGGGATCATCGTACCCTCCTTAGCGGATTGGATCGTGCACGGTGACCAGCTTTGTCCCGTCGGGAAAGGTCGCCTCGACCTGCACGTCGTGGACCATCTCGGCAATGCCCTCCATAACCTGGCCGCGGGCGATAACGCTCGCGCCGGACTGCATGAGCTCGGCGACTGTCTTGCCGTCGCGTGCGCCTTCGACCACGTGGTCGGTGATTAGGGCAATCGCTTCTGGATGATTGAGCTTCACGCCGCGCGTCAGGCGCTGACGCGCCACCATCGCTGCCATCGAGATCAGCAGCTTATCCTTTTCCCTCGGTGTCAGGTTCACGAATTCCTCCCCCTCAGTGATGCCAGAGAACCGGCAGATTGGGCTTGCGACCCAGGGTTGCAGCGCGAAACTGGCACCAGAAGTGGCCTACGGCCTCACGTAAAAAATGCGGCTCCTTGCCCAGCCAGCGACAGATCAGCACGTTGCCGACAACCGTTGCGCCAACCCTGAGATCCGTCGTCGATTCGCCTAGCATGGCGCGAGCTTCATCGAGCCGTGCCGCTGCATCATCGGCGACATAGAGCACCGTCGCCAACGTGCGGGCGCCGTTAAGCCCGGCGGCGACCGCACCCAGGTGTGCTATATCGCCATCGAGATGCAGGGCATCGAGCCAGGCGAGCCTGCCGCAGTCCTCGATGCGCCAGCGATCGAATAGGGCGCCGGTCTGTACGGTCTCCGCCATGCCGATGCGCCCGAGCACAAGAATCTCGCCGGCCAGGATGCGCGCACTCTTGGCACGGCGAAGCGTCGTCTGGCGGGTCAAGCGCGCAGCATCAAATAGAATGGTGCCCTGGGGCAACCACTCAAGGCGAGCGCCGTTATTCGCCGTGAGCTGGACCTCGATCGTCGCTGTTGGCCCGCTCGTGCGATAGACCTTCTCCGCCGCCTGCCCGACTAGCAGCGCATCGCCCTTGGCCACGCAGTCGATCTCGATGCGATGCCGATCCCCACCGACGATACCACCGGCGGTGTTGACGAGAATGCCGGTCTGGGGCTCGCCGGCATCGACGCGCGGGCGCAGCAGCCTGAGAGGTTGGCGCTGGTAGATGTCGCCGAAGGGGCCACCCGCGCCGACGCTCGCGCGCACCTCGCCGTCGGCGGCCGGCAGCTCAGACAGTGAGGTGACTGCGGACATCATCATCGACCAGGCTCTCAGCCGTTCCTTGGGCAACAATCTCGCCCCGGTTCAGCACCACATAGCGGTCAGCCAAGCGCTGGGCGAACTCGAAATACTGCTCGACCAGCAGGATCGTCATTTCGCCTTCCTCTCGGAGGATACGGATAACCGCTTCGATATCTTTGATGATCGAGGGCTGGATGCCCTCGGTCGGTTCGTCGAGCACGAGCAGGCGTGGGCGCATGACCAGCGCACGGGCGATGGCGAGCTGCTGTTGCTGTCCACCAGAAAGGTCGCCGCCGCGCCGCCGCAGCATGGACTTCAGCACTGGGAAAAGCTCGAACACGCGTTCAGGCACCGAGCGCAGCGCGCGCGGCACGGCAGCAAAGCCCGTGCGCAGGTTCTCCTCGACCGTGAGCAGGGGAAAGATCTCCCGCCCTTGCGGCACATAGGCGATGCCGGCCGCGGCGCGGCGGTGCGCCGGCTGGCTCGTGATGTCCGTTTCCTCCCAACGAATATGACCACCACTGACCTTATGCTGGCCGACTATGGCGCGCAGCAGACTGGTCTTGCCCACACCGTTGCGCCCCAACACGCAGGTCACTTCGCCCACTGGCGCCTCGAGCGAGACCCCGCGCAGGGCCTGGCTGGCGCCATAGTACAGATCGATGGCTTGGACTTGCAACATCGGTCAGCGTCCCAGATATATCTCGATTACGCGCTCATCGTTCTGAACAGTGTCGAGTGAGCCCTGAGCAATGACGGAGCCTTCGTGGAGGACACTCACGCGGGTGTCGAGCGCCCGCACGAAATCCATGTCATGCTCTACCACCATAACCGAATGGGTCTCCGCGATGCGGCGCAATAGCTGGGCTGTGTCCTCAGTCTCCGCATCCGTCATGCCAGCCACGGGCTCATCGACCATGAGCAGCTCCGGGTCTTGCATGAGCAGCATGCCGATTTCGAGCCACTGCTTCTGGCCGTGTGACAGGTCGCCGGCACGGCGGTGTGTGTGTGCCACGAGCGAGATGATGCCGAGCACCTCGTCGATCCGCACGCGCTCATCCGCCGAGAGCCGCTTGAAGACAGCGTGAAAGACCCCGCGATGCCCCTTCAGGGCGAGCTCCAGATTGTCGAACACGGTGTGATTCTCGAATACGGTGGGCTTCTGGAATTTGCGCCCGATGCCGAGATTAGCGATCGCCGCCTCGTCGAGCTTGGCCAGGTCCACGTCGCCACGGAAAATCAGCCGCCCCTGATCGGGCTTGGTCTTACCGCTGATAACATCCATCATCGTCGTTTTGCCAGCGCCGTTAGGCCCGATCATCGCTTCCATCTGCCGAGCCGAAGCGTAGAAGTTGAGATCGTTGAGCGCCTTGAAGCCGTCGAAGCTGACGCTCACCCCCTCGACGTAGAGCAGGGCATCGCCGGGCTCGGGCGCGCTCGCCGCGACTTCCTCTGGCGCCAGCAACTTGTGGGAAATTTCACTCACTGGCCATCATCTCCATGGATTTCCGCGCAGCGTGCTGGCGCGTCACAATCATACGCAGGCTTGAGACAGCACCGACGATGCCTTTGGGCAGGAAGATCGTTACGCTGATAAATAGTCCGCCAAGCACGAAGAGCCAAAGTTCTGGCAGGGCGCCAGTGAAATAGCTCTTAGCGTAGTTCACAAGGATGGCGCCGAGCACAGCACCAAACAGAGTTCCGCGACCGCCGATAGCAACCCATATGACGATCTCAATGGAATTGGCTGGCGAAAACTCGCCGGGATTGATGATGCCTACCTGTGGCACGTAGAGAGCGCCGGCGATACCGGCGAGGATAGCCGAAAGCACGAAGACGAAGAGCTTGTAGTACTCGACGCGATAGCCGAGGAAGCGTGTGCGGCTCTCCGCATCACGCACGGCGACGAGCACGCGACCGAAGCGAGAAGTAACGAGGTAGCGCGACAGGAGAAAGCCGAGCGCCAGAGCGATTGCTGATGCGACGTAGAGCGCTAGGCGCGTACCGTCCGCCTGTAGATCGAAGCCGAGTAAATCCTTGAAGTCGGTCAGCCCGTTATTGCCGCCAAAGCCCATGTCATTGCGGAAGAAAGCGAGCAGCAGCGCAAACGTCATCGCCTGGGTCATGATGGACAAGTAGACACCGGTGACGCGTGAGCGGAAAGCGAGCCAGCCGAAGAGGAAGGCGAGCGTGCCAGGCACCAGCAAAACCATGAGCGCGGCAAAGGCGAAGCTGTCGAAGCCGTGCCAGTACCAGGGCAACTCCGCCCAATCTAGGAAGACCATAAAGTCTGGCAATTCCGGATTTCCATAGACGCCACGGTCGCCAATCTGGCGCATCAGGTGCATGCCCATGGCATAGCCGCCCAGCGCAAAAAAAGCGCCATGGCCGAGGCTCAAAATGCCGCAATAACCCCAAATCAAATCAACACTTAGGGCCAGCAGAGCGAAGCAAAGATACTTGCCGAACAAGCTGACCATGTAAGTTGGCACATGAAAAGGCGATGTTGCCGGCAGCACCTGGTTGAACAGTGGCACCAGGACGGCTGCGAGCACCAGAAGCACCAGGAAGATGCTACCGCCGAGACCCAGGCGTCCGAGGAGGGCAGATACCACAGTTCAGCTCTCCACAGCGCGGCCTTTGAGTGCGAACATGCCGCGCGGACGCTTCTGGATAAACAGAATGATGGCGACGAGCACCAGGATCTTGCCGAGCACGGCGCCGGCAAAGGGCTCGAGGAACTTGTTCACAACGCCGAGCGTTGCCGCGCCGACCAGCGTACCCCAAAGATTTCCAACGCCGCCGAAGACGACGACCATGAAGGAATCAACAATGTAACCGCGGCCCAGATTGGGCCCGACATTATCGACCTGGCTCAGCGCCACGCCGGCAATGCCTGCGACGCCGCAGCCGAGCCCGAAGGTCAGTGCATCGACGGCGCCGGTGCGGATACCCATAGCGCTTGCCATGGCACGGTTCTGTGTGACCGCCCGCATGCGCAGACCCAGAGAAGTGCGCCCCAGAAGAGCAATCAGGCCAGCGAAGACGATGAGGCTGAAGAGGATGATCCAAAGCCGGTTATAGGTTAGCGAGACGCCGCCGGCGAGATCGATAGCGCCTGTCATCCAACTCGGATTTCCCACCTCGCGGTTGGTCGGCCCGAAGATGGTACGTACCGATTGCTGCAGAATCAAACTCAATCCCCAGGTCGCGAGCAGTGTCTCGAGCGGCCGACCGTAGAGGAAACGGATGATGCCTCGCTCGATGGCGATGCCAAGCGCGCCGACCACGATGAAAGCGGCCGGTATAGCAACAGCGATTGAATAGTCGAACGATTCGGGGAAGTGATTACGGAATATTTCCTGCACCACAAAGGTGGTATAGGCGCCAAGCATGACCATCTCGCCATGGGCCATGTTGATAACACCCATGACGCCGAAAGTGATGGCAAGACCGATTGCCGCCAGCAGCAGCACCGAGCCGAGGCTGAGGCCCTGAAACAGGTTTCCAACCAGAGTCCAGCGTGCGATGCTGGCTTCAATCTTCTCCAGCGCAACACTGGCCGCGGCCCGCACGGCGGCATCCACCTCGACAAAGCCGTCGTCTGTTTCGATGAGCAATCCGCCGACCAGAGCGCGAACATCGGAATCCGTGAAAGTTCCGAGCCGCTGCACTGCCGCTTGCCGTATGTCTGAATTCTGCGAGATGGCAATTTGTGCTGCGGCAAGGGCGCGCTCCAGACGACTGCGCACGTCGTCGTCTGCTTCGCTCTCTACGGCCTGCTCCAGTACGGAAACCATCGCCGCGCTGGGTGTCTTGAAAATGGCATCCGCCGCGGCTTTGCGCACATTGGCATCCGGGTTGAGAAGGGACATGCCGCCGATCACGCCACGCAGCTTGCCGCGCAATTTGTTGTTTGCTTTGACCTTTTTGACCTCGCGCTTGCCAACCTCGCCGAGAACCTCACCCGTCAACGCATCGATAATGGAAAAGCCGCCCTCAATCTTGTCAGCAAAGACGGTACGGTCGTCGACCTTCACACGATAGAGGCGCCCATCCAACATCGCCTGCAGGATGTCGCGAGCGCGCTCATCGCCGCTTCCGGAAAGCGCCTCGACGGCGATTATCTTATCTGCCAAACTTTTCGCGGCGAGGCCGTGGATGCTCTCTTCTATCGTGGCTCCATAGGCTGTACCCATGAGAAAGAGAGCCAGAAAACCCGTTAGGATACGTCTAACGAATAGCATTACATTCATATGTCAGAAAGAACGCGGCGGAGCCAGATAAGCCCCGCCGGTCCAATGCCACTCTACTCTGCAACCGCGTAACTCGGGTGCTCGCAATTTCCACACACCCAGGGGTAGGTCCAATCCGCCACCAGCTTGGCGCTTTCGGGGATGTAGTCGCTCCATGCATCGCCCACGACCACACCGTCGGTCCGCCAGACGATGTCGAACTGGCCGTCGTCCTGGATTTCACCGATCATGACCGGCTTGGAGAGATGGTGGTTGACGTTCATGGTGACGTCATAGCCGCTCAGAGAATACACGACTTGACCGTACATGGCCTGCCGCACGGCATCCACATCAGTGCTGCCGGCCTGACGCACTGCCTGGGCCCACATCTGAAAGCCGATGTAGTGAGCCTCCATGGGATCGTTGACAACACGCTCGTCGCTGCCAATGTAATCCTGCCAAGCGTCAATGAAGGCGTCGTTGCCCCCGTTGTCGACGCTCATGAAGTAGTTCCACGCGGCTAGGTGACCGACCAATGGCTTAGTGTCGAGGCCGGAAAGTTCCTCCTCGCCGACCGAGAAGGCCACGACCGGGATGTCCTCGGCACTGATGCCCTGGTTGCCCAGTTCCTTGTAAAAGGGAACATTGGCATCGCCATTAATGGTCGAGACCACGGCGGTCGGCTTGCCGGTAGAGGCGAAGGTCTTCACCTCGGTAACGATGGTCTGCCAGTCGGAATGACCGAACGGCGTATAGGACTCTAGGATGTCCTCGTCGGTGACCCCCTTCGAATGCAGGAAGGCACGCAGGATCTTGTTGGTCGTGCGCGGATAGACGTAGTCTGTGCCAAGCAGCACCCAGCGCTGGGCACCACCGCCGTCCTCGCTCATGAGATATTCGACGGCCGGGATCGCCTGTTGGTTCGGCGCGGCACCAGTATAGAAGACGTTGCGCGAGCTTTCCTCGCCTTCGTACTGCACCGGGTAAAAGAGGAGACCGTTGAGTTCCTCGAAGACCGGCAGGACAGACTTGCGCGAGACCGAGGTCCAGCAGCCGAAGGTCGCCGCGACTTGCTCCTTCTCGATCAACTCGCGTGCCTTCTCTGCGAATAGCGGCCAGTCTGACGCCGGGTCGACGACGACCGCCTCGACCTGCTTGCCAAGTAGGCCGCCGTCTGCATTGAGGTCATCGACCATCATCAGAACGGTATCCTTCAGCGTGGTCTCGCTGATCGCCATCGTGCCTGACAGCGAATGCAGCACGCCGACCTTGATGGTATCAGCCGCTTGCACCGACATCGCCGACATGAGGCCGGCTGTCAGGCCAAGGGCAGCTAGGGAACGGCTCCTCAGTTTCATAGAATGTCTCCCAAATAAGATTGTCTTACACCGCTCCCTCCGTAGCAAACATCGTGCCATTCCCTTACTGTTTCTCATTGTTGCAGGTCCCATGAGGGATTCTGCAGGTTTGAAGAGGGATGGCACGGTGGCAAACGATATCAAAAGCGCAGGACGCGCTGGATAGGGATGCATAAAATTTAATAAAGCATATAAATTTTGTGCAAAAAAAATCTAAATGCCATAAAAATAGGCAAAATCTGATCCTCTAATACGCTAGTTGGAAGTACTCGTGGGTCAGCGTCTGGCACGATTCTCCGCTCTGATTTTCCGGCTAGATACGCCATCGTCTTCGGGCTTATCCGGCCCTGGGTAAGGAAATTTGTAGCATGACCAGCAAGACGCTCGACATCTACATCGACTTCAAGAGTCCTTACGCCTACCTCGCTATCGAGCCGGCCCAGACCTTTGAGCGCGACTTCAACGTGGCGCTCAACTGGCTACCCTTCACGCTCGACATCGCCAGCTATCGGGGCTCGGCGGAGGTCGACGATGCACGCCAGGTCCTGCACCAAGAGCGCACCGCCTACCAATGGCGCCGCGTCCGCTACACCTATATGGACGTGCGCCGCCATGCCAACCTGCGCGGTCTGACCATTCTCGGTACGCAGAAGATCTGGGATTCTGCTCTCGCCGGCATCGGTATGCTCTATGCGAAGCAACAGCATGTCTTCCGCGCCTATACAGATATCGTCTTCGAGCGGTTCTGGCGCCGGGCGCTGGACATCGAGGATCGCACCGTGATCCAAGCCGTACTTGGCGAAGCCGGCGCCGACCCCTCGGCGTTTGCCGCTTACGCCGCCGATGAGGGCCACGCCGCGCTTGAGGCAATACACGCTGACGCCGATACGGCTGGTGTCTTCGGCGTGCCCACCATCGTGCTCGACGGTGAAGTCTTCTGGGGCCGCGAGCAGTTTCCCATGGTACGCCTGCGCCTCAACAAGCTAGGCTTGGCCCGCGGCAATCGCGAAGCTCCCGTCGATATAGCCTATCCCTGGCGTTCTGGGGGCGCTGGCGTGAAAGGGTGAGCATAGGACAAGGAGACACCCAGCGAGTCAGACCCGAAATTTGATGACTTTCGTCTTGTTAACAAGCAGCCACTAAAGTCCGTATGATCCAAGAAAATTAGATTTGTAAATTTTCGCTATCAATCGCCTACTATTTACTTTTCCCCTACCCCTCCATCACCCCCGCGACGGTGAAACCGCCGTCGGCAGCGTAGGTGTGACCGGTGGTAAAGGTACAGTCGTCGGAGGCAAGGAAGGCGGCAACGGCGGCGATCTCGCTGGGATGGCCAAAGCGCTTGAGAGGCATGCGCTGGGCGGCGCTGGCCATCAGCTCGCCTTGCAGCTCGGGGTGCGTTTTCGTCGGACCCGGCGCCACAGCATTGACCAATATATCGTGCTCGGCGAGTTCGATGGCCATGCATTGTGTGAGGTTGATCAACCCGGCCTTGCTGGTGCCGTAGGCTGCGCGCCCACGGCCGCCGAAGATGCCAGAGTTCGAGGCTACGTTGACGATGCGACCGCCCGCCCCTTGTGCCACCATCCGGCGTGCCGCCACCTGGCCGCAAAGAAAGGCGCCGTAGAGGTTGATGCCGAGCACTGTGCGCCAGTGCTCGTCCGTAGTCTCGAGGAAGGGCATGCGGTCCATCACCCCGGCATTGGCGACCAGCACGTCAAGGCCGTCCCACAGCGCCACCGCTTTCGCCACAGCACCCTCAACAGCGCAACGCTCACGCACGTCGATAACATGCGCCGCAACATCGTGGCCGATGCTGTCGGCCGCCGCCTCAGCCCGCGCCTCGTGGCGGTCGCAGATCAGGACCTGCGCGCCCTCCTCCGCCAGGCGCTGGGCGATGGCAAGGCCGATGCCGTGACCGGCGCCGGTGACCATGGCACGCTTGCCCACAAACCTCATGTTTCCTCTCCTTCTGACGGCAAGGCGTCATGCAGAAAACTACCGAAGACGATCATCTCCGGACTGGTAACGCGGTAGATGTGGATGCTGCCGACGGGGAGCCATCAAAGCTGCGCCAGCAGCGGCGCAATAACCTTGCCTTTAAGATCGATACCGATGCCGCATTTGCAACCGGGGCAGTCGACGCAAGCGTCAAGCCCGAGCTCTCGCGCGGTCTCGAGCGCACCCACGCGATCGCTTTCGCTGGCCAGCGGATCGAGGCGCAGGCGTTGCAACTTCAGCAGTGAGAACGGATTGCCCCAGCGATAGGCGTCACCGTCATCGCGCTGCTCTTCACCATCTCTGAAGTTGCGCGCGTGCATAGGACAGTCATGCAGACAGGCATAACAGTCGATACAGGCGGTCAGGGCGTGAAAGTCGTCGCCCGCCGCCACATTGAGATCGTTCGCGAGTATGGCGTTGGGCAGATGGCCGCGCAATTGCCGGGCGATGCCGTCGCGGCGGCCGATCATGTCGCGCAACACCGGCAGGGTGCCTTGGGCGCTGATGCTATCGCCTTCCTTTACCCGCGCCCGGCAAGACAAGCGTGGGCGGCCGTTGACGTCGACGGTGCATAGGCCGCAAGCGCGGTTGCGGCAGCCATAGCGATAGGAGAGATCGAGAATCTCGCTGGTCTGTGCCTGCAAAAGCAAGTCCAGCACCATCGGGCGCTCGCCCTCTTCGCGTGGCTGATATTCGTAGGTCACCGGACGGTCTTCGCCATCGCGGTGCAGAACGATCTCTACCTTCATGCTTCCGCGACCTGAGCTTCGGCGACCTTCTCATCACCACTCTTGAGAGGGCCCATGGTGGCGCGATAGCGCCCCTCTATGACAGCATCTCGCCAGCGCAGCGGCAGCGACCGTAACAACCTGAGAGCCACCTTGCGCTTGCGATCTCGGTACAGGTAGGCCAGCAGTTGCAAGAACGGCGTGCCCTTGCGCGGTGCCTTCACCACCCCCCAGCCATCCGCCGCATCACGACGAACAACCGCCGACCACGGCCGCGACCACAGCAGCGAGGTCTGGCCACCATCGAGGCGGACATGCGCACCCAGACTGTCCTCGCGCGTCAATGCCGCTCGTGCCACAGCTTCCGCCGTGTCCAGCATGCTAGCAAGTTCGACGCGGTCTATGAAAGACTGGTTCCACACACCCTCGCAACTCACAGTGGCCTCGCTGCAGCGGCGGCGCAGCTCGGCAATCTTCGTCAACATGGTCTCGAGCCCCGACCTGGTACGGGCCGGGCCGATATGTTCCCAACAGGCTTCCTGCAGCTCCCTTACGAGACACGCCGGCGCGTCGGCACTGCCCTGTCCGAACAGGCCGCGATAGCCATCAAGCAGCGGTGTAAAAACGGCATCGTCAGCGGGTTTGCTCGCCTTGGCGACGGCAGCCGCGCCATGGCCGGCACGAATGCCGAAGACCGCGTTTTCCGACAGCGCCGTCGAGCCCAATCGGTTGGCACCGAACACACCGCCCATCGCCTGGCCGGCGGAAAATAATCCACGCACGGCTGCACGATCCTCATCGGTCTTGGCCGCGGCATCAGGTCCGACACGCACTCCGCCCATGCAATAGTGCGCACTCGGGCGCACCTCCCACCATTCCTGGCACTTTGTCGCCTTGCGCCCCATGGCCTGGCGCACCGTGCCCATGACCTTGGATAAAGTAGTGTTCAGAAAAACCTCGAAATAGGGTCCGGAGCGCGGTGCCGCAACATTAGCGGTGAGATCGAGATAGCAGCCGCCCCGCTCAGTGCCGCGTCCTTCATTAACCGCGCGTACCATGGCGGCAGCACACTCAGCGCGAGTGCGCAGCATCAGCCCATCGAGCAAGAGCTTGCCCTCGGCATCACGCAGCACCCCGAGATAACCCGCCACACCGGGCTCTGAAGCGATCAGCCCCTCGTAGGACGGCGGATAGGTGATACAGAAGGGCAGGAACTGCACCTGCTCCATATCTACCAGATCGGCGCCCGCGCGCAGAGCAAGCGCATAAGAATCGCCGGTATTGCCGCGCATGGTGTCAGTCTTGGGAAAATACATCGTGCCTAGCCCGCCGGAAGCGATCACCACCGATGGTGCACGGATCGCCAGCAACTCGCCGCGCCCAGCGTCGTAGACCACAGCGCCCGCAACGCAGGGATCGCCATCGTCAACCGTCACCAAATCCAATACCCAGGCGTCTTCGAGATGGTCGATCCCGGCGCCCTGGACGACCGCATTCCAGTGGGCATGGCTAAACGCCACGCCGCTATTGCGATGGACGACGGAGCGCCGATGGGTGTGTCCGCCAAATGCGACCGGTACCGTTTGCGGGCCGCCGCGCTCCTCGTCGATGTCGGGGCGCAGACCTTGCCGGCGAATCCAGTCATAAGCGTCACGGCTGTCAGCCGCGAAGGCATCAGTAATTTCGGGATCGGGCAGATCAGCACCCGCCACGCGTAAATTATCGGAGAGCACCTGACGAGTATCGGCATCCTCTGCGCTGCCACGAAGCGTAATAATACCTTCGGAAATCTTGGTGTCTGAGCAGCCGATCGGATCCTTCGATACCACCAGCACCCGCGCGCCGCTCTCCGCGGCAGCGTGCGCGGCCGCGCTTCCGGCACCGCCGGAGCCAATTACTACAACGTCATAGTCGTGCCACTGCGTCTCTATCGCCATTCCGTGTCTCCCTCTTCCTCAAGTCGCGGCATTCAAGCATGAAACGGCAAGCGAGGCACCCATCCTGGGCGCGGATCAGAGCTGCAACCACAACATGAAAAGATCAAGGACCGGGATTGGCGCCATACGACAACATCACCCGGCGTTTGCCATCTAGCGTCTCCGCTATGTCGAATACGCTGAGAAAGCTCTCCCGCATATCGGGGTCTTGAAACCGCATCTGCAGGTATTCGGCGAAGCGCGCCCGCAAGGTTGCAATCTCGCCGTTCCTATCGGCTAGCACCGACTCATCCAACGGCACCACGCCCTTCGCAGGTTGGCCGAGGCAGGCATGAAGAACAGGCGCACAATAGCCCCGGCAAATCCGCTTCAGGCCGTCGACACGGTTGCAACTGCAATCGCATGGCAACTCGATGGTAAAGCCGCCGCTACTACCAAAAGTGGCCTGCTCACGGGTCATAGCAGCGGCTACCATCTCTTGCAGGGACTCGCCGCTGAGCGCCGGAAACATCTCTATGGCATCCTGGAAGACATCGTCGGCGATATCGTCCGAAGACAGCATCGCGGCTCGTCGATCGCCTTCCCAAGGCGCCGCGATGGCGAAGCGCCCCGCGACGCTCGCGTGGTGCGACAACACTGGATTTTTGATTGTCCAATCGATCAGCCGAAAGTCGATTAGGTCGGCCGAAAAGCTGCCGCGCATGACGAACGGCGTGTATTCCTCGATCGTCACCTGGCCGGTCAGCGGATATCGCCGCACCTGCGCAGAATAGATGCCGACAGCCCGGTATGCCCCGCCGTCCTCGGCCGAGACCGACATCTGCGCATTGGCGAAACTGCCGCTGAAGCCGTAGTCAATAAGTGGGATTGTGATCTGTACCGAAGAGCCTTCGGTGGCGTCCAACACCGCGGCCATACGAGCCATCTCCTCGTCCAGATCCAACACGCCCGCTTCGCCAGAACCAGCAGCCATGTTCACGACCTGACCGCTAAAAGCACCGGTCCCCGTGGTGTGGCTATTGCTGCCGAGCAGACCCGGATTCAATTCCAGCAAAATCGTGGTAACGGGCCCGCAGGCCATGTACCTGAACGCCTCATAACAGGGGGTCTCTGTCTCCTGGCGCCCCATTTGCGCACTCGTCCCCTCATAGGTGCTCAAAATTGACGCACCGCCGTCGAGTTCCTCGGCAGTGTGCGCAACAGCGGAATCGCCTCCCAAAGCTGCCGGCTGTGGTTGGCTTCCAGGTGGACTTGCCTCCGGCTGCCCCTGCGTCCGCGACCCAACCATCGAACTTTCCCAGCCACTGATGGAAAAATGCAGCAACGGATGCTGAGCTAAGGTCGTCGCTGGATTGCGCGCGACATTGGCGATAATGAGGTATTGGGGAGTATCGGTTGCGAGGTGAAACCGCCAATGCGCAATGTGCTCCTCGGACTTGGCGGGGTTCTGAACGATAGTCGGGCGGCCCACTTGCTTGGCGCCGCTCACACCGACGACAAGTGAGCGTAGCCGGGCTATGTCCTCACCACTGGTTTGCACGGAGATATCGACCCCATCTGGCACACCGATAACGAGCTTGACACAGCGGGTCGCGACCTTCGACAAATTCAACGTTACTTTTGCTTGAGGTCTATCATTAGACAGAAAGAGCGGTGGACAGCCGCCGAAAACAGCCCTGTGCCAGCGGCGCCGGACCCCCTCCTCCGATTGGGTGACCTGCGCCCGTCTTGGCACATAGTCGGAAAACGTAACAACAAAATTAGCATAAAGCCGAGCCAGCCCCAGTCCCGTCTCGCGACGCAGGCCGGTATCGAGCCATGTCATCTCATCCGGCAAACCGGGGGAGCCGTCCAGCGGGGTGCTGAAGAAGGAATCCAAGTAGTGATAGTCGGGCGCAATCGGCTCGATCGTTGCCAACCCATTCGATACTTTGGCGCTCATATATTCGCCGATATACCGCCACAGGGAAGCGCTCCAATAGCCATCGTTCTTGCGCCGCAAATCATTATCCGAAACGTAAAGCGTACTGCTGTACCTGCGGCCACCCCAGCGCTGGACTGGGCGACGTCGCGAAGGCTCTACACCTCGCAGAGCGAAGGCGGTATCAATGCCCATCGCCTCTGCCGTTCCCTCGACAATCCAATTACCTAAGGTACAATTCTCCGGAAATAGGTCGTAGCCGTATTGAACCGCATGAAACAGCTCGTGCGCTAAATTCTCCATCGTCCGCGCACGTAGTACCCCCCCCTGAAAGGCGCGCGACAGATCGATCTTGATATAGGGAGTCGTGCCCATGCCACGACAACGAACGCTATAGCCCGCGGGTGCGGTGCTGGAAAGCCGGATGCGCTCGTGCTCGTTCAGCTGGGTGAAGGCCTCGTCATCGACATAGGCGCCAGTCATGTCGCGCCAATCGGGATAATCGTAGAGATAGATGCGGTAGGCCTGCCTGCCGTCGTCGCCGGTCACCACGGGCTCGAGCATCGGTTGGCGAAACCCGAGCAACTCGTAATGCCGCGCGACCTCGCGAAGATAGCTCTCGAGTACAGCGATATGCCCCGGCGGAACATCGGCTACATCGTTCAACCCCAGCAGATTGGTCACATCGGTCACCGCCTCGACGTTCTCGGGCGCGCCAATCCAGATGTCGAAATCCTTTATCTGCCAAGCCGCGCTTACCGGATCGTGCACAGCCAACAGAGCCAACAACCCCACGAATCCCGCCGTAATCCGACCTGCCACTCTCCATCCCCCACAACACTCCGCCGCGGCGTTGCGCGGTGTGGAAACATTCAAGCATGAAACGGCCAGCACGGTGGCCAGAAAGATGTCTTATGGCGCCAACGTTCGCAGCGGGACCAGAGAGACGCCGCGGACCTCAGCCCAGGCGTGCCCGAGCCTTGCCAATTCCCCCTCGCTCAACATTTCGTCAGCCAAAGGAAACAGAAACTCCTCCTCTTTCCGAAAATGTTCGCGGGCGAATCCGATGCAATAGTGAATCCAATCCACGGCATCTTGGAGATCCTGAGCGTCCTCCACCTTCTCCAGGGATTGTTCCATTCTCGTGTGCTCATCGCGCATTGCCGTGACAAGCCGGTCATCCTCCAGATGAGGCCGCAGCGCAGGAATGAGCAGCGTTTCCTCAAGCTTGCCGTGGGAGACAATCTCGGCATTCAATGCGATCGTGGCATTTTGAATTTGTGAAATAATTTCAACTTCATCAACCAGAGAATTAACCTGATCAAATAGTCCGCAATACGCACCATGCTCACCGCGCAGGGCGTCCGTTATTCGCATGCCACCTCCTGCCACTTCCGCAGGCCAGCCAAGTATCGGGGCGGGCAGCCGAAACTGTTTTGCCAAGTCTGCCCAGCAGGCCCACCCTGGCATGATGTCTTGCGTTTTCCTAATCGACGACCCCCCATAACCAACTCGAAAGTAGCGCTTTGAGCCAAGCTATACCTTTATCGAGATCAATTTTCCGGCGAGCAGGGTAAAAGCGTTGTCCCGTTCTTCATCAGGCGCCTTAGCGGTTTCGCACCTTGGTAAGTTTTGCAGTGCCACGGTAGAACATGTTGCTCGAACTCTCGGTATAGACCGAAATACCGATGACAAACGCGATACTCTCCTCGGCCGCCACGGCGTAGCAGCAGCGCAAGCCAAATCGCTATTCCCGGACGCCTCGGGTTGCTCGGCTCAGATAGCTGTGGCCGACACGGCGCGTGAGACAACCCGGATGCGCCTCAAAGGCGGAAGCCGTCCATGCCGTCCCAATCAAACTCGACCCCGTGACCTGGACGCTCCGGCGCCGTGGCAAAACCCTCGACGATGGTGAGCGGTTCGGCGATGTATTTCTCGAGTCCAAAGCCGTGAACCTCAAGGTACGACTTGTTGGGTACGGCCGCGAGCAAATGGACGTGCAGGTCGTGCACCCCGTGCGAAGTGACAGGCAGATTGTTAGCCTCTGCCAAATGCGCAATCTTCATCCAGCCAGTAATGCCGCCGCAATTGGATACATCCGGCTCGGGGAAAGCGACACCGCCCGCGGCGATGAGGTGCTGGAACTCGTGCACCGTGCGCAGATTCTCGCCGGCAGCGATTGGCACCGGACCATCGCGCGCGATACGGCCATGGCCGGTATAATCGTCTGGTATCGTCGGCTCCTCGAGCCAGAAGACGTCGTGCTCAGCGAAGGCTCGCGAGGCGCGGATCGCCACTTCTGGGCTCCACCGCATATTAGCGTCAACCATCAGCGGAAAGTCATCGCCCAGCATCTTGCGCATTTTGCCGACCCGTGCGACGTCCTCGCTAAGCCTATCGCGCCCCACCTTCATCTTAATGGCGCGAAAGCCTTTGTCGAGATTATCCTGGGTCTGGTCCAGCAACTGCTCGATGGGGAAATAGAGATCGATGCCGCCGGCATAGGCGCGCACCTTCGAGTCATGCCCACCGAGCAGGCGCCAAAGGGGAACCCCGGCCTTCTTTGCTTTCAGATCCCACAAGGCGATATCCACGGCGGAGATAGCGAAGACCACCATGCCGCCGCGGCCGCTATAATGCACCGACCACCACATATCCTGCCAATGCTGCTCGATGCGGTCGGTCTCCTTGCCTTGCAGCAAGGGCTTGTAGGCTTCGCTAATGACCGCCTGGATTCCCGCCGCGCTGGCGCTTGCCGTATAGGTATAGCCGACCCCCTCCAGGCCATCGACGTCACGGATACGCACCGTGATCAAATCGAATGTGGTCATCTCACCGTGCGTCGAATCGGACAGCGGAATCGGCAGCGGGATGCGATAATGGCCGGAGCGAAGATCGGCGATGGTCATGGGTGCCCCCTTGGCGGACGGTGGCGGAGAACAATTACCTACACCGGAAAACCGGGCCACGCCATAGCCTCGCTTGATGCCACCAGCCGGCGCTGTTACATCGGCCCTACGCTAGTGATTTTCCCAACTCCCGGCCCACCATGTCGATGAGCGAACTCGAAGCTGCACCGCCGCGCCCCGATCGCCCCCTGGGCTTGCGCCAGCTACTGGCGTTCTTCGGCATGGCCGTAGGCATGTTCCTCTCGGTTCTCAGTATCCAGATCGTCGGCAGCTCGTTCTCCGAGATCCGCGCCGGTCTCAGTGCCGGCCCCGACGAGGTAAGCTGGGTGCTGACCGCAGCCCTGATCGCCGAAGTGATCATGATCCCGCTGTCGGGCTGGCTGTCGCAGCTGTTCTCCACACGCTGGCTATTCACCATCTGTTCGATCGGGTTCATGTTGGCCAGCGTCGCCTGCGCCTCGGCCTGGAGCATTGAATCGATGATCGTTTTCCGCGCCTTCCAAGGCTTCTGCGGTGGCGCCATCGCGCCGATGGTTTTCGCCACCATCTTTTCAGCCTTTCCGGCCCGCTATCAGAACGTGCTCAGCGCCATCGTCTCCCTGCTCGGCACTGGCGCAGTGGCGCTCGGCCCTAGCCTGGGAGGCTGGATCAGCGAGACCCTGTCCTGGGAATGGTTGTTCCTGTTCAACGTGCCGTTCAGCGTCTTGGCAACGGTCCTGGTGGGCTCTCTGGTAGATTTCGACAAGCCACAATGGCACCTGTTCAAGCGCATCGATATCGTCGGAATTCTCTTGCTGGCGACATTTTTCATCAGCCTCCTGATCGTGCTCGAGGAAGGCCGCCGGGAAGATTGGTTCGCCTCGGACATGATCGTTGCCTTCTCGGTTGTTACCGTAGTGACCGGCATCTGCCTGTTCTGGCACGAGCTAACTTGTGCTCATCCTGTAGTCGACTTGCGCCTATTCAAGCAACGCAACTTCGCCATGGGCACGTTCTACATTGCCGTTTTCGGCGCCGGCCTGTTCGTGCCGCTTTATCTCTTGCCCTTGTTCCTGGGACGCGTTCTCGGCCTCAGCACTTTGCAAATCGGTACTTGGATTTTCGTGCTCGGCATATCCATGATGATTGCCGGCTTCTTCGTTCCGCTATTGGTCAAGTATTTCCGCCTTCGCACCATCGCCCTTGTCGGCTTCTCGCTGCTAGCGGTGGGAACCTATTTCCAAGCTAATCTCAACGTTAATACGAGCTTTGCCAGCTTAATGCTGCCGCAAGTCTTGCGCGGCTTCGCGACCCAACTATGCTTCCTCTCGATGGTTCGTCTGGCACTCGGCCTGCTACCCGTCGATCAGGTAAAGAACGGCACATCATTGTTCCAGCTCACTATGCGCCTCGGTGCCGCTATTGCCGTGGCCATTGCCAACAGCTTTCTGATCGTTCGCTCGGAGATCCATTACCAGCAGTTCCGCGAAACAATCGGACAGGGCCATCATTACGCCAGCGATGTCTTCGATCTCTTCAGCAGCCGTCTAGGACCAGGACTTGGCGGCTCACCCGACACGGCCACGGCCAGTCTGCAATTGCTCATCGAGATGAGTCGTCGCGATGCCTTGATCCGGGCTTTCAACGAGATAACCATCGTCATCTCTATCTGTATTGCAATCGCAATTATCCTAATGCCACTGATCCAGAGCGTGCGTGATCGCGCTGTCCAGACAGCTCGGAAAGAAACGGCCGAGAAGTAGGAAAAATCAGAAACATGAGAGCAAAACTACCCGCTACGTCGATCAAGGAAAGCTGGCTTGCCCAACACCGAGAGCCCATCCTCGAACCCGATCTGCCGATCATAGATCCCCACCACCATCTGTGGGATCGCGATGGACACAAATACATGCTCGACGATTTGTTGCAAGACACAGGATCTGGCCACAACATTGTCGCGACCGTTTTCGTAGAATGCCGATCGATGTATCGCGAGGTGGGGTTAGAACATTTGATGCCCGTCGGCGAGACCGAGTTCGTCAACGGCATTGCGGCGCAAAGCGCGAGCGGTGAGTTCGGTCCGACGCGCGTCTGCGAAGGCATCGTCGGTTTCGCCGACCTGACCTTGGGCGACACGGTCGACCAGGTCCTGGAAGCCCATATCGCAGCAGCCCCCACACGCTTTCGCGGTATCCGCCACGCTTCCGGCTGGGACGCCAGCGACGCCGTGCGCAACTCCCACACCAACCCGCCGCAAGGCCTACTTGCGGATTCCACCTTCCGCAAGGGCTTGGCCCGCTTACCCGCACACGGGCTTAGCTACGAGTCCTGGCTCTATCACCCGCAAATCCCTGAACTGACGGATTTAGCCCGCGGCCATCCCGAGGTGACCATCGTCTTCGATCACTTCGGCGGCCCGCTCGGTATTGGGCCCTATGCCGGCCTAGGCGAGGAGGTGCTAACTCGGTGGCGCAAGGATGTCGCTGATCTCGCCGCGTGTGAGAACGTCTACGCCAAGCTCGGTGGCAACAACATGCCGATCAACGGCCATGGCTGGCACAAACGCGAGATGCCGGCGAGTTCCGAGGAACTGATTGCCGCGGGCGGCGATTACTACCGCCACGCCATCGACGTGTTTGGTCCTGAGCGTTGCATGTTCGAGAGCAATTTTCCCGTCGACAAGCTATCCTGCTCCTATGCGGTGGTATGGAACTTCTTCAAGCGCCTCGCCAGCGGCTTCAGCGCCACGGAAAAAGCTGCTCTGTTCCACGACACCGCGCAGCGTATCTACCGCTTGTCATAGGATGACATCATGAAAGCCGCCGTCTTCTCAGAACCAGGTGTCCCGCTAACTATTGAGACCGTGCCGGACCCGGAACCCGGTCCGGGAGACCTGATCCTCAAGGTCCATGCTTGCGGCATCTGTGGCACGGACCTGCACTGGTCCGACAATGCCGATCCCACCGTGGGCTGGCGCCACCTCGAGCGCGGCGCCGTGATGGGTCACGAGTTCTCCGGCGAGGTGGTCGCGGTGGACAAGAATTCGCGCGGAACCTGGAATGTCGGCGACCGGGTAACGGCCCAGCCGTTCAACGGCTGTGGTTATTGTCCGGCCTGCCTTTCCGGCCGCGCCTATCGCTGCCAGAGCGTGACCAACCGGGCCAGTCTGGCCCAGCCCGGCGCCTATGCCGAATATACCCGCGTGGGTGCCAATGCCAGCTTCCGCCTACCCGAGGCCGCGAGCTTCGACGACGGCGCCTTGGTAGAACCGCTCGCGGTCGGGCTCAACGCGGTGGAAAGGGCCAGGTTACAGGCCGGCGACACCGTGCTGATCGTCGGCGCCGGCCCAGTTGGGCTTGCAGTCTCGATCTGGTGCCGCTTTTTCGGTGCGCGGCACATCATCATCAGCGATCTCGTGGCAGCCCGAGCCGAGCAGGCAACGCGCTTCGGAGCCACTGCCGCCATCAATGCCAGCCGCGAGGATGTGCGCAGCACCGTTGAGGCGATCAGCGGCACCCAACCACGGGTGATCTTCGATTGCGTTGGCGTACCGGGAAGCCTACAAACGGTGATCGACCAGGCGCCATTCGACGCACATATCGTCGTGGTCGGACTGTGCATGGCCTCCGACACGTTCTTCCCGACCAAGGCACTCACCAAGGAGTTATCGCTCGATTTCGCCTTCGTCTATCGCTACGAGCACTTTGCCATGGTGCTCGACATGATAGGTGCCGGCCGCATTGATACCACCAGCCTGGTCACCAGCCATACCAATCTGGCTCACTTCCCCGAGGCATTCCAGGCGCTCAAAACTCCATCCCAGGACATCAAGGTGATGCTGTCACCGGATGCTGTCTAGAGCATGTCTCGGTTAATTGGAGTCAGTGTGACCGGTCTCAGAGACGTCGTCCAAGGGCGCTGCATAGACTTTAAGGTCAGCGTCGGCCCGGCCCCGCAAAAGGTCGTCGACAGATCCATCTGACAGCGTGCGCAGACGCGTGATTCCTGTTCCGGGCGGTTTGGAAGACTAAGCATTCCACACCGAATGTGGCCATCGAGGAATTAATCCTCTATGCGCACACAGACTGCGATTTCCGTGCTGGGTACGATCAGATCACAGATGACTAGATCATCGCCGTTGCGCTCGACACTGACTGGGGCCAATATCGCGTCGTCGGTCGGCAAGTACGTGGCGCCGCACCCGAACAACGTCACCGTATCAATACAAATGTATTGCAGTGCATGGAGGAGCAGGAAAATGGGTCGCTACGTCGTCATCGCCGACTTTCAAGTAAAGCCGGGCAGACTCGAGGAATTCGTCGAGACCGCCAAGGTCGATGCAGCGGCCTCGGTGACGAACGAGCCGGGCTGCCATAGGTTCGACGTCAACACGCCGCGCGATGGCAGTGACCGGGTCATCCTCTACGAGATCTATGAAAACGAGTCGGCCTTCAACGCCCATCTCGAGACATCGCACCTGAAAGCGTTTCGCGAGGGCATCGCAACGCTTGTGGCCGACCGCAACATCACCCCTTGCCATGTTACCGAAAACAGTGACGGTTGAGTGATCATGGCAGATAAACCAAAGAAGCTGGCCATCCAGGACATCCAGGCGACTGTCGCCAAGGGCGAGCCAGTCTTCCAGATTACCGCAGTCGACTATCCGACGGCGCTTGCGGTTGACCGCGCCGGGATCGAGTTCATCCTGGTGGGGGATTCACTTGGCATGACAGCGCTTGGCCTCGACGGTACCGTGAGCGTGACCATGGATATGATGATCCACCACGCCAAAGCCGTCAGCCGTGCGGCGAACCGGGCCATTGTCATCGGTGACCTGCCCTTCGGCGCCTATCACGCCAGCACCGCCCAGGCTGTTGACAACGCCGTGCGGCTTATGAAGGAGGGCGCCTGCGACGTGGTCAAGCTCGAAGGCGGCGAGGACTTCACCGACAAGATCCAGGCCATCGTGCGCGCCGGCATCCCCGTAATGGGGCATATCGGGCTGACGCCTCAGACCGTCTCCAAGCTGGGTGGCTTCAAGGTCCAGGGTAAGGATGTGGCCACCAGCCTACAATTGATCCGCGATGCTAAGGCGCTGGAGAAGGCGGGCGCATGCGCCATGGTTTTAGAGGCTATTCCCGACCGCATCGCCAAGCTGATTACGGAGACCGTATCGATCCCCACCATGGGCATAGGTGCCGGGCCCGATTGCGACGGCCAGGTGCTAGTGCTGGCCGACATGATCGGCATGTTCGACCGCTTCACGCCGCGCTTCGTCAAGCAATACTGCAAGGTCGGCGAGCAGATCACAAATGCCATGACCAGCTTTATGGAAGACGTGCGCACGAGCCAGTTCCCGCTGGCCGAGCACTGCTTCACCATCAAAGACGAGCAATACGAGGCCGTGCTCGAAGCGCTCAAGAAGACGTGAACCAGCGCGGCTAGCCGAGCTACAAAGCGGGGAAGATACCGAAGTACTGGCAGTCATCGAGGAGGGCCCCCGCAAGACGGTGAAAGGCGTCACCGAGATCGCCAAAGGCCAACGCGAGACACTAGCCGCCCTGACCAATCTCGGTGAAGGCCTGCGCACCCCTTCCAATATCGGCGGCTTGATCGCCGAGTCGAGGCATGACCGACGTCTTTCGGCATGCCGACGCAGACGAAGGTCCGTCCTATGCGCCGCGGTAAGTCTGGCTGGCCTTGCAGCGCCGGCAGATGCGGTTGTGGGCGCCTTCGGAGTCGAAGCTGTCGCCACACATCAGGCAGGCGCGCGCCTTGTGTTCACTGGGCGCGGCTCGCTCGCCCTCGCGGCCAGTAATCTCACTGGCGCTCCGGCGTGGGTCTTCCCACATTCCGGATTTTATTTGATTTCCCATGCACTTAGATTGACAGGAAAAGATGGCAACAAAAAGGCGAAGGCGTAGAATTGTCGGGGTATCGCCTTGCCGCAGCGATCACGTTAGGGTGAGCGCTTTCCAACCTTGAAAACGTGGAGCCGCCATGTCCGACAACCTCACCCGCCTTTCGGCGACAGATCTGATCGAGGTCTACCGTTCCCGGAAGGTCTCTCCGGTGGACGTCTGCGAGGCGGTTCTGGGGCGCATCGCCGAGACCCAGGACAGCCTCAACGCTTTCGTGACCGTTGACGGTGAAGGCGCGCTGGCCGCAGCGAGAAATTCGGAGGCGCGCTGGCGGGCTGGCGAGCCCCGTGGCCTAATTGATGGCGTGCCAACCTCAATCAAGGATTTACTGCTAGCCAAGGGCATGCCAACCCTGCGGGGGTCTCTCAGTGTCGATCGCGAGCAGTCCTGGAACGAGGATTCGCCTGCCGCAGCGCGGTTGCGCGAGCATGGTGCGGTCATCCTCGGCAAGACCACGACGCCAGAATTCGGCCACAAGGCCGTGACCGACAGTCCCCTGAGCGGGATTACGCGAAATCCCTGGGATCCCGATAAGACACCCGGTGGCTCGAGCGGCGGCGCCGCGGCGGCTGTAGCGGCTGGCATGGGCCCGCTGGCGGTCGGGACCGATGGCGGCGGTTCGATCCGCATCCCGTCCTCCTTCAGCGGCATCTTCGGCATCAAGGCGACCTTCGGACGCGTGCCTTCCTATCCGGGGACGCCCAACAGCAGCGTCTCCCATGTTGGGCCGATGACACGCACCGTGGCCGACGCGGCGCTGATGCTGACAGTGCTCTCTGAGCCCGACTGGCGCGACTGGTATGCCCTGCCCCACGACGGCACCGATTATCGCGCCAACCTGGAAGAGCCGTTGAGTGGCGTGCGCGTCGCCTATTCGCCGACCCTCGGCATGGGTGACGTGGCTATCGATGCGGAGGTGCGAGCCTCAACCTATGAGGCGGCGAAGACCTTTGAGGACTTGGGTGCCACTGTCGAGGAGGCGAACCCGTTCTGGCCGCACGAACCCGGTGAGGTCTTCGGTGTCCACTGGGCAATGGGTGCTGCCGCGTTGGTCGCGAGCATGCCGGCCGAGAAACAGGTGTTGTTGGAAGAGAGCCTGCTCAGGTCTGCCGAAGCCGGACGCGGCCTTGACGGGCTGACAGTCAAGCGCGCCGAGATGGCGCGCGTCGCCGACGGCCTGGCGCTGGCGGAATTCTTCGAGCACCATGATCTCATCTTGTCCCCCACCTTACCGGTACCCGCATTCAAGGCTGGCCAACAGATTCCGTCCGAGGCCTATGCCGAAAATCCACTCAGCTGGATTCCCTACACCTTTCCTATCAATCTGACGCGCAATCCGGCCGCCTCGGTGCCCTGCGGTTTCACCGCCACCGGGCTGCCGATCGGCCTGCAAGTGATCGGCCCGCTGTTCGGCGAAACCATGGTGCTACGTGCCTGCCGCACTTACGAAGAAGCCAATCCTTGCCATCAAAGCTGGCCGAAGCTGTGAAATGAGCAAGGCCGCAAACCGGCTGTGCATCGACGGCGGCCGGCTCTGGCAGTCGTTGATGACGATGGCGGAGATCGGCGCAACGGCGAAAGGCGGCGTCTGCCGCTTGGCGTTGAGCGAGACCGACCGCGACGGGCGCCGGCTCTTCGCCGAATGGGCCGAGGCGGCCGGCTGCCGACTCAGCATTGACGGCATCGGCAACATGTTTGCTCACTGTGCGGGCCGCGACGACAGCCTCGCCCCAGTGCTTGTCGGCAGCCATCTCGACAGCCAACCGACTGGTGGAAAGTTCGACGGCGCCTATGGTGTGCTTTCTGGGCTCGAAGTGGTGCGTGCCCTGCAGGATGCCGGTATCGAGACCCTACGACCTATCGAGATCGTCAACTGGACCAACGAGGAAGGCTCACGCTTTGCACCAGCCATGATGGGCTCGGGCACATATAGCGGCGCCCTTGCCCTTGAGGAAGTTCTGGCACAAGAGGAATCCGGCGGTGGCCAGACGGTAGCGGAGGCTCTAACTGAGCATGGCTTGGCCGGCGATGCGCCGGTTGGCGAGAGAACCCCCCACGCCTATTTCGAGGCCCATATCGAGCAAGGCCCAATCCTCGAGGCCGAAGGACACACCATCGGGATCGTTACCGCTATCCAGGGACTTCGCTGGTTCGACTGCCGCGTCGAAGGCATGGAGGCACATGCCGGCCCGATGCCGATGCCGGCGCGCAAGGATGCGCTACTGGCGGCCTCAAGGCTGGTCGAGCGCGTCAACGCCATTGCGCTCGAGCATGCCCCTGACGGGCGCGGCACGGTGGGCGAGTTCCGCATCTCGCCAGATTCCCGCAACGTCATCCCAGGCTCAGTCCATCTCGGCATCGACATGCGCCACCCGGATGCGGATGCCCTGGCCGCAATGGCAGCTGCTTTGCGCGTGGCCTATGACGACCTAGAGGGCTACGGCGGCACATTGAACGAGATTTGGTATTCGCCGCCTACCCTGTTTGACCCTACCTGCGTGGCGGCCGTCCGCAACGCCGCAGATGCGCTCGGTGCCTCTTACCGGGAGATCACCAGCGGAGCCGGCCACGATGCGAAATACATGGCCGACATCTGCCCTTCAGCAATGGTTTTCATCCCATGCCGCGATGGCATCAGCCATAACGAAATCGAATCCGCCGAACCGGAACACGCCACCGTCGGTGTCGATGTGCTTTTGTTAGCAGTGCTGGAAAAGGCTCAAGAGCCCGGGTAGTCCTATCCACGAGAGGGGACAGAACCGGCGTCACAGTGAACTGCATGAAGAGAAAAAAGCCCCAGAAAGATACCATCATTGCACGGTCACCGCAGTGAGACGCTTCACAGCCGACAGACGATATGCACGAGGGAGTCTGAAATGATCATCAAGCAGCTTTATACCGATAATGCCTACCGCAATTTCAACTACCTGATCGCCTGCTCCAACAGCGGCGAAGCGCTTGCCGTCGACCCACTTGATCATCAGCGCTGCCTAGCCGCCGCCAAGAATGCAGGGTGGGAGATCACCCAGGTCCTCAACACCCATGAGCATGGCGACCATACCGGTGGGAACAAGGCCGTGATCGCCGCAACGGGTGCAAAGCTGCTCGCCCATCGCGACGCCAAAGACAAGATTCCGGGACTTGACCGGGGCCTGTCAGCGGGCGATGTGATAACAGTCGGCAAGCGCGTCGAACTCGAAGTTCTCGATACGCCGGGCCATACCATGAGCCACGTCTGCGTGATGGGCCACGCCGACCAACCGGCCCTGATCTGTGGCGATACCCTATTCAATGCCGGCGCCGGCAACTGCCACAACGGCGGCCACCCACCGGAGCTATACGAAACCTTTGCCGGACAGCTGGCGGCATTGCCCGAGGATACCTTGATCTATCCCGGACACGACTACATCGAGAGCAATCTCGAGTTCACTTTGGATCGGGAGCCGGACAACGCCCGCGCAACGGCCCTGCTGGACGAGCTCAGGGACCAGGATCCGCATCATGCGAGGGTCACCACGCTAGCGCTGGAGAAAGAGGTCAACACCTTCTTCCGTCTGCACAGACCGAGCATCATTGCGGCCTTGCGCGAGCATTTTCCCGATCTCCCCGACACACCCTCGAAAAAGGACGTGTTTCTGCGCCTGCGCGAGCTTCGCAACAGCTGGTAGGGAGAAAATTAGACCTTTGTGACAAGTCAGGCTCTGAGGTCGAAGCGAGGAGAGCGCCATGTATTACGGTGACGGTGATCGCGGGGCAGCATGGTTTCGCGAGTGAACGTCCAAGGCCCAGACACTTGGTCTGACCATGGCCATCGGCACCGTGTTCGGCTATGTCACGCGCACGGTTGCGGCGACGCCGGGTAATCGCAGTTGGGTCGCTGTTACAGCCTTCCTGGCAGCCGCCACCGTCCACAATACGTTTCTGGTGGTAGCCCGCGGCCACTATCGCGTTAATCCCGGCATTGAGGCGGTAAATTTAACTCTCGGTGCAGTGGCTATCAATATCGATCAAGAAGCCTGATCGCCCGACGAAGCTATCACGCGACGCGTTCCGCTTGCGTTTGCCGGCGCGAACTCTATGATTGTACGATTGGTTTCAAAGACCCTAGTGACAGTGACGCGCGGCTCCGCCCTCGCTACCGGCTATCCTGGGCATCCTCGAAGCTGATACCCGCCACGGCGAGTCGCGTCTGGCGGGCCTTAGAACTACCGAAGGAACGAACATGACTACTGGAACCGTCAAGTGGTTCGATCGCACCCGCGGTTACGGCTTTATTGAGCCCGAGAATGGCTCGAAAGATGCCTTTGTCCATATCTCCGCCGTAGAGCGTGCCGGCCTTTCCGATCTTCGTGAAGGCCAAAAGGTGGAGTTCGAACTGGAGCCCCAACAGAACGGTCGCGAGGCCGCAGAGAACCTGAAGGTCATCGAATAGATCTTGCGCATACGTACGACAAGGGCCCGTCCGCTCAGGACGGGCCTTTTGTATTCACGGATCCCGTCGCATTTCCCAGTACAGAGAACGCCGGCGAATTTCCGCCAACTCCGCCCCGTAGGTTCCTGGGTGACGCCGGGCATGCTCCGCATAGTCGTCGGCAATCGCTAGCAATTCACGCCCCCTGCTCGCCGCATCGCGCTCGAACAAGTCAAAATATTCACGCAAAGCCACCTGCTCTGCTGCGTCGGGGACTTCGGCAAGTGCCTTGTCCATCTGACGTCGCAAGGGCTCGTCAAGCGCCGCTGCCGCGGCGGCAACGACGCGGCTCAGATTCCACGCCAAATATAACCGCTGCCCCGCATGTTCCGTTCGCGCCAAGTCGGACAGGCGGTTTTCCACATACCAGCGATAGGCATCAGGCGACACCGGCGCATCGTTCAGCACCGCTGCCAGCACCCAATCCAGGGCCCGGCCGAAGACAGCCGGCGGAGCCCAAGCATGCTGCCCATCCCAAATTTCGACCATATGGCGCACACTGGGCGGTAAGCCGCGACGGATGCGTCGAGCGTGGCTGAGGTTGAAATCGAATGCACCAAATGTGCCGTAAACCGCAGCCCCGGCATTTGCCTCTTCCTCATAGACGCGCGGGCCCCACGGCCCAGCCGCCTGCAGAACCACACCGCGAAAGCCGGGGCGCAGGCCAGGGTAGACGCTACACACCTTGGCGGCACCGGAGAGACCAGTGCAAAAGCGCATGGTCTCATCTGCCCGCACGCGCCGCAAGACATCGTCATGGGCAGCGACGAAGTTCGCCTGCCAGGCGTTAGAGCCATTTCGGGATTCGACCAACATGGCAACAACCCAGCGCTCACGCATCAGGCGATCAGCCATTTCTCCCATCTCGACATTACCGATCGGGCCGGCGATGAACATCACAGGGTAGAGCCGAGTGACGCTCGTCGCGTAGTCCTCGGGCAGCCACAGCCGATAGTGAAACAGCAATGCCCCTTCAGCGCCCGGTGGCGCAGCGGCAATGAGATGAGTCTCGCCGGGTGCCAAGAGCGCATCAAGAGGTGTCAGGTCCTCTGCAAAGGCCGCAGCGGAAAGCAGGCAAACGGCGCCTACAAAAAGATGCCGATGCAAGCGCATCACGGGGCGACAGGCCGGACTTGATGGTCAATGCTCACCTCAACACCCTTTGTCAGGCTTTGGTAAACGACGCAATATCTCTCTGTCAGCTCTAACACCTTCGCCAGGATCGCCGGTTCAGCATCGGATTCCAAATTGAAGGCAAGGCGGATGGACTCGAATCCCACAGGCGCCTCGCGATCGATGCCGAGCGTGCCGCGCATATCGACCTCACCTTCGGCAAGCACTTCGCCGGAGATCAGCTCAACATTGAGTGCCGTGGCCACGGCTTTGAGCGTCACACCGGCGCAGGCGACGAGGGCCTGCAACAGCATATCGCCGGAACAAGCATGTAATCCGTTACCACCGGTCGCGGGGTGCAAGCCGGCCTCGACAATCTCGCGGCCGACATCGACCGAACATGCCACACCCTCAGGATCTAGCGAACCTGTCGCCCGCAGCATAATCAACGCCGCCTCCGGTTCCGACCGGCAGCGCTCCTTAAATGACGTCTGAATCTCTCGTAGCGTGTGGGCCTTCATATCTTTCTCCTGATGGTGGCTCTGGGCGCCCCATTATTAATCGCTCTCCCATACCCTCAAATTTCTCGATCACGCGTCAGACGAGAATGGTTCTCTGCACAAGCCAGTAGAGGCCGAGACCAACGATCAGTAACGAAGAAACACGCACCAAGACAGGGCTCCGCTCACCGGCATTCAGCAGTCGGTCGATAACCAGAAGTGTCGGCACGGTTAGCGCGACAATCGTAACTTGGCCTATCTCTACCCCGATGTTGAAGGCAGCTAGCGCAACCCCGAGCGCGTCGCTCGGCAAGCCGAACTCACGCAAGACACCGGCAAAGCCGAAGCCGTGCACAAGGCCAAGCGTGAAGGTGATGCGCCAGCGCCCCTCAATACGCTGTCCCAGCAGATTTTCCGCAGCAACCCATATGATGCTCGCGGCGATCAGCGGTTCGACGATAGCGGATGGCAAGTTGACTATGTCGAGCACAGCAAGCGCCAGTGTGATCGAATGGGCGACGGTAAACGCCGTGACAACTTTGACCATCGGCCAAGCGCGTCGGGCCCAAAGCAGCAGCGCTATGAGAAACGCGATGTGGTCATACCCGACAGAGATATGGCTAATGCCCGAGTAGACATAACGCAGGAACACCTGCCAAAGGCCCGGAGGCGGCACCGCCGTGACCGCGAGATCGGTATATTTGCTAGTCAGCACGTCCTGGATTTGTGTCTCGCCTCGATACAAAAGGATATTCTGTATGGCGAGAGGATTTGCATCGTGGAACAGAGTATTGCGGTAGACAATCGGATCCGCATCGGTACCACAGTCCCAGATCACCCAGAACAGCACGCCATCCTGGTCGGCTTCCGGCGGCTCGGGCCCAGCATTGCAAGGGACGCCATCTCCACGGAGCATAATGACATGGCGAAGCAGCGCCGCAACTACAGCATCGGCATTAGCCTCCAGGGCATCCACGAGGACGATATCCTGCGCCGTATCGACCAGCACAACGCCGAGCAAGGTTTCCAGATCGCTGCCTTTGACCACAACCTCGCCTTCGACCGCTTGGTCGTTGGCGAAAAGAGTGACGCTGCTCACGCCGATGCGGTGGGCATCGGCGGGCTCTATCCACAGTGCTGCACCCAGAAGGGCCAGCATCGCCCAAACCAAGCAACGGCGTGATATGGCACAAGACCTCTGCATCAGCCCTGTATGCCACGAAGCAAAAGGGCTGCAAAGCAACGCGAAATTTGATTTGATCGTGCCATGCAGGATCCAGCCGCAGCCCATGCTTTCTCGACATTCGTCCGCGCCGTGGCGCGTGGCGAGACGCTGTCGCGACCGCTGACGGAAGCGGAGGCCGAGACCGCCATGGCACAAGTCCTCACCGGCAAGGTCGAGCCGGTCCAGCTCGGCGCCTTTCTTGCCGTTCTGCGCTACCGCAAGGAAACTACCGCCGAGCTTGTCGGCTTCGTAAAGGCCGCGCGTCGACACCTGCGCATTGGCAATGGCATTGCGGTAGATCTCGACTGGCCGTCCTATGCGGACCGGCACAAGCAACTCCCATACTTCGTCCTGGCCGCTTTGTTGCTGGCACATAACGGCGTTCGTATCGCCATGCATGGCATCTCTGGCAGCGGACCCGTTACCACACCAGCGGTGCTCGAAGCTCTCGGCATCGTACCTGCAACGACGCCGGAGGCGACCGCCACGGCACTCGACCGAAAAGGCTTAGCATATCTGCCCATATCAGACCTGTGCCCCCCAATGGCGGAGCTCTTTGCGCTACGGCCCCTGCTCGGCGTTCGCTCGGCAGTGAACAGTTTCGCGCGCGCCCTCAACCCACTTGACGCCACGGCGCAGATACTGGGCGTATTCCACCCGACCTATATGCCCACCCATGTGGAAATGGCGTTGCGACTGGGACAGGAGCGCTCGGTAATCTTCAAAGGCGGCGGCGGCGAGGCGCAGCGCAATCCAGAGAAGGCCTGCCGGCTTACCCTCGCCGAATCCGGCACGCGAAGTGAGGAAACCTGGCAGGCGCTGTCGTACGGATCACGCTTCCCATGGCGAGAGGAAACGCTCGACGCAAAAGGGGTAGTCGCGCTTTGGTACGGCGAGCGTCGGGAAGCGGCGGCCGAGGCCGCCGTCGTAGGTACGGTCGCGATTGCCTTGCGTGCCCTTGGTCGCGTGACGGATTGGCGCAATGCCCATGACCAGGCAGAAAAGTTATGGCACTCACGAAAACTATAACCCGCTACTTGTGACCCACAAATGATTGAACGCCGCTATTCTGGCTCCGTTCTCTACAATTCCCATCGTCAACCGGCCCGCGATTTCTATATGTTTATAGGAGTAGCAAAGAGGCTGCGCTGCTGAATATCAGAAAATGGCGCGTAGCATGCCAAAACATCCGGCGAAAATCTGGAATTGACGCATCCATCCTTGTACATCACGGCCCAGAGCCGCGAGATGTCGCGCGTCCTCGCCAACTAGAAGCGGCGCCAACTCGTCCTCCATCAGGGCGCAAAATGCGAGGCAGGCACCAGCGCCACCGCCACCGATTGCCGTCTTGGCCCCCCCCAAAGCCGACGATCTCGCCTTCGATCTCGACCCACACCAAGGAAAAATCGAAGAAATCGACGTGGCCGAAATTGCCAGTATGCTGCTTGGCCTCGTCAATGGAAACATAAATCTAATTATACTTTATATTCTTTATTTTCCTTTTCTTACTCCAATTACCTCATACACCAAGCCAAGTATGACGAACATCATCGGCGGTGGCGAATACGCTGGACCTGCCCTGCCATCGCAGCCTCCCCTTGCCCAGTACCAGCACCTCATCCGCCAGCCTCGACGCTGCCAGTAAGTTCTGTTCAACGAGCAGGATGGTTTGGCCTTGAGATTTCAGTTCGCCGAGCAAGCGTTCGATCTCGCGTACCATAGATGGTGCCAGACCCTCAGTGGGCTCATCAAGGAGCAACACGCTGCCGTTGGTGAGCAGCGCCCTGGCGATGGCAAGCATTTGCTGTTCGCCGCCCGACAAGGCGCCGCCACTGGTACGCTGGCGTTCGGCGAGCTTAGGAAAAAGGGCAAACACGCGCTCCAACGTCCAGGAACCCGGACGCATGGCAACGGTGAGGTTCTCCAGCACCGTCAGTGAGGGAAAGATGCCGCGCGTCTCCGGCACGTAGGCAAGCCCGGCTCTCGCCCGCTGGTGCGGCACGATGCCGTCGAGATTGCGACCGCACAGGCGCACAAAGCCGCCGCTGCGCGCGACCAAACCCATGCAGGCCTTGAGCAGCGTCGTCTTGCCAGCACCGTTGCGACCCAGCAAACTCGTCACCGCACCCTCTTGTACGCTGAACGTCACGCCCTGCAGCACATGGCTCGACCCGTACCAGGCATTGAGATCGTCGAGTTCGAAGAGCGACATACTCAAGCCTCGCCGAGATAGCGGGCGCGCACCTCGGCCGAACCCCGCACCTCTTCCGGCGTGCCCTCGAAAAGGATGCTGCCCGCATCGAGCACCGTGATGTGGTCAGCGATATCGAAGACCACATCCATGTCGTGCTCAATCACCAGCACCGTCAAGCTGCGCGGCAGGCCTGCAATGAGCGCTTTCATGGCAACGGTTTCTTCAGGGCTCATGCCGGCGGTGGGCTCGTCGAGCAGCAGGGCAACCGGGTCGAGGGCCAGGGCCAGGCCGACCTCAAGCTGACGCTGAAACCCGTAAGGCAACGCCTCAACCCCGACATCCATGGCATCTCCTAGGCCCACGGCATTGGCAATCTCCTCTGCCTTGGCCCGCAAGCGAGTATAGCGCACGAGGGGCTTCCAGAAGACCTTGCCAATACCAGAGGCCAATGCGGCCGCTGTCACCAGATTCTCGGCCACACTCATGCCCGCGAACAAGCTGTTGCGCTGGAACGAGCGCCCCAGCCCCGCGCGTGCCCGCGCATCGGGTGTGTCCGCCGTGATATCGCGGGAATTAAAGTCGATGCGCCCTGCATCTACGCGCTGCTCGCCGGTGAGCAGATCGAAGAGCGTCGTCTTGCCCGCCCCGTTGGGCCCTATCAACGCGCGTCGCTCGCCCGGCTCGAGCGCAAAGCTTACATTGCGGGTGACCACGAGCGCGCCAAAGCGCTTCTGCAGACCATCAGCACACAACACGGCGGAGCCTCCGGCGCAAGGCTGCGAGCGAGGCGTAAAGTCCGTTGGGCGCCAGCACGACCACAGCGATAAAGGCAAGGCCCATGCACAGCATCCAGAACTCGGTCGCGCCGCTCACCCAGTACTTTGCCAGCACGATCACCGCCGCGCCCGCTGCCGGCCCAACTAAGCTGCCCATGCCGCCGACGATAACCACGATCAGCGCCTCGCCCGAAACCGTCCAGGCCAGCAGCTCGGGCGAGATAAAGCGCGTGTGTTGCGCCGTCAGCGTGCCCGCCAAGCCGGCGAACGCGCCGGCCAACGTAAAGGCGCCAAGCTTGACCCGTTCGACGCGGCAGCCAAGGGCGCGCGCGCGGCGCTCGTTCTGATGAATGGCAACGAGCAGACACCCGAATGGCGAGCGCACCACCGTCTCGAGGATTGCGTACGACAGCCCAGTTGCGATTAGCGCAAAAGCGGCAAAGGCACGCGGATCGGCAAGATCTATCCCGATAGCGCCGAGGTCGAGCTGGCTCACGCCGGCCAGGCCGTCGTCACCGCCGAAGGCACGCGCATTGAACAGATAGGCGTGCACCGCTTCGCCGATGGCAAGCGTCACCATGATGAAGAAGACCCCGCCGAGACGCACCGCGAAAGCGCCTACAATCCCTGCCACAGCAGCCGATGCCGCGACCGCCAGTGCCATGGCGGGAAACGCCGACCAGCCGAGCATGGTAGTGCAGGCCGCAATGGCGTAAGCGCCGATACCGTAAAAGGCCGCATGCCCCAGCGAAACCATGCCGGCAAAGCCAACCAAAAGATCAAGGCTCATGGCGAAGATCGCCAGGATAGCGATTTCCGTGATCAGCTCGTAACCGAAATAGCCGACCGATAGCCAGGCCGCAAAAGCAATCACCGCCAACAGCGCCGCGCCGGCGCTGCGCCCACGCGCGCCGCTCACGCCCGCACCACGCGGCGCACCGGCACCAAGCCGCCGGGACGCAGGATCAACACCAGCGCCATCAGAGCGTAGAGCAGCATGCTGGCATAGGCGGGTGCCAGCACCTGGCCGAAGGTCTCAACGAAGCCAACCAGCAAGGAGCCCAGCACCGCGCCGCGCAGGCTGCCCGGCCCGCCGACCACGACGACGATGAGGGTCAGCACGAGAATAGACATGTCCATGCCCGGATGGATCGACAACACCGGCGCCGCCACGACGCCGGCAAGCCCGGCAAGCGCGCAGCCCAGGCAGAAGACTCCAAAGAAGGCCAGATCTATGTTGAGGCCGATGGCGGATGCGGTCTCGCGATCATCCACGCCAGCACGTACCACGGCGCCGAGCCGCGTGCGCTCCAGGACTAGGGCGAGTGCCACAAGCACGATAACGCCGATGCCGATCACCAGCAGGCGATAGGCGGGATAAGTCTCGCCAAGAATCCGCACGCTGCCAGCAAATGCCACCGGGGGCTCTATGCCGTGGCTGTAATTGCCCCAAAGCATGCGCACCAAGTCTAACCCGACATAGATCAGCCCGAAAGTCACCAAAACCTGGCGCATAGGGCTGGCGCGCTGCATGTAGCGCAGCAGGACGACGTGGAGCGCGGCACCGACCAGCGCCACGCCCAATGGCGCGAGCGCAAGCGCCAGCCAGAACGAGCCCGTTTCACGCACCGCCACGAGGCCCAGATAGGCCCCCACCATGTAAAATGTGCCATGGGCCAAATTGATGAAATTCATCAGCCCGAATACCACCGACAGCCCCACCGACAGCAGGAACAGGAGGCTCCCAAGTTGCAACGCGTTCAACGCCTGTATCGCCAGAAATGTCGGATCGAGCAGCACCCGCGCCCCTTTCGCCCTCGCACGCACCTCTCTACCCCATGGGCGCAGGGCGGGTCGAGGGCTTCGCCGTGTCAGCAAGGCAATGCTACGTTGAAACCTGGCAGGAACAGGCGGCAGCGGCAAGGCCGGCTGGTGCGACACACCGATCCTCGGCCGCGGCGACCTGGTATCCGATGTCGCCGGGCCGGCCATCGTTGAAGAGTACGACGCGACCTGCGTCATTCTGCCGGGCTAGTCGGGGCGCCTCGACGCCCAAGGTAGCATTATCCTGTTGCGGGCCTAGAACGCGCAGCCGTTCGTCGGGTCCTGCATTGCAGGCAGACTCTCAATGACTTTCAGTTCCATGCCTTCCACACCCAGCCGGGTCTCGAAGATATGGATATCCTGGATGATGTTGTTAGTGGCAGGATCGATGCGTAACGTGCCGCGCGGCCCAGTGAACGAAACCGCGTGCATCGCCGAGACGAGCGCAGCGCGGTCTTCCGTATCGCCACCGCGCGCCCTCAGAGCCTCGACGATCAGTCGCGCCGTGTCGTAGCCCTGCACGGCAAACTCGGACGCGGTGCGGCCGTAAGCCTCGCGATAGGCCACCTGGAAGGCCGCGTTCTCTTCCGACTTGATGCCAGGCACATAATTGAGGATGCCTAGGATGCCCGCCGCGGCCTCGCCCTGCACATCCACGTAGAGCGGCGAGGTTAACCAGCCGGCACCAGAAAGCTGGATCGTCTTGTTGAGGCCAAACTCGTGATATTGCTTGACGAACTGTATCGCCTGGCCGCCGGCAAAGAAGGCAAAGACGGCGCTCGGGCCCGCCGCCTTGATTTGAGCCAGAAAGGGCCCAAAATCCTTGGTGCCTCGCAGCGGAGGAAAGGATTCGCCGACCACCGTGCCGCCGGCCGCCACATAGGTCTCGCGGAAGGCGTCCATCATTTGATGTCCGGCCGCATAATCGGCAGCGATGAGATAGATGCTGTCATAGCCACGCGCGACCATCCACGGCCCCATGCCGCGGGTGACCTGAGCGTTAGAGAACGAGGTCCTCAGCACCCAGGGGCTGCAGCGTTCTCCGGTAAGCACGTTGTTGCCCGCATTGGGGATGATCAGCGGCACCTCACGGCCGTGGACAAAGTCGCGCAAAGCATTAGCGACATTTGAGGCCACGGGACCGACGAGCAGGTTCACGTTGTCCTGAAACACGAGCTTCTTGGCCTTGGCGAGACCGGTATTTGGCTTGACTTCGGAGTCCTCGGTCACGAGCTCGATCGGCCGTCCCGCGACTTCCAAACCGAAGGTGGCGAAGCCCAACTCCATGCCCTGGGTGATCTCGCTACCGAGGCTCGCATAGACGCCAGAATAGGGCAGGATGACGCCGATCCTGATGGGCTCCTCGGCCACTGCCGTCGCGGATACGCCCATCGCAGCTGCTGCCAGAAGACACATAATCCGCTTCATGGTCACTCTCCTCTACACGCGCACCCGCAGATGCTGCGGGCCAAGCTCGGCGAGCTTGCTAACTCCGACCAAGGTCATATTACGACGAATCTCATCCCTGAAAATCTGGAAAACGCGATCGGCGCCCGCTGGTCCCCCACCCGCCAGACCGAAAAGGAACGGCCGGCCCGTCATGCAGGCCTTGGCACCGAGGGCGACGGCCTTGAGGATATCAGTGCCACGGCGCACACCGCCGTCGAGAATGACCTCGGCCCGCCCGTCCACGGCCTCGACGATCTCCGGCAGCACGTCGATCGGCGCCGGCGCCTGATCGAGCTGGCGCCCACCGTGGTTCGAGACGATGATGGCGCTGAAGCCGAGGTCGACGGCGCGACGCGCATCCTCGGCGCAAAGCACGCCCTTAATCGCAAACGGGCCACCCCACTCCTCGATCATCCACGCCGCGTCATCCCATGACACCGACGGATCGAACTGGGAATCGATAAACCTGCTCATGGTCGTCAGGTCGTTGCTAACGGCTGAGTTCTCAATATTGGGAATAGAGACTTTTGGCGCCGTCAGATAATCGCGCCAGAACCAGGCGGGGTGGCGCAGAACGTCGAAAACAAGTTGCGGGCTCACCTTCAGCGGCAAGCCGAACTGATTGCGAAAATCGCGCTCGCGCTTACCGAGAACCGGCACGTCGACGGTCAGGCAGAGCGCCTTATAGCCGGCTTCGCGGCAGCGGCAGATATATTCGCCAGTGAGCGAGCGATCGCGCCAAACGTAGATCTGGAACCACATGGCGCCATCGGGACCAGCTGCGACCGCCGCATCCTCAATGCTGGTTGAAGCGCCGGTCGAGAGCGTGTAGATCGAGCCAGCCCGCGCCGCGGCAGCGGCCAACGCACCCTCCCCTTCGCGCCGGAACAAGGCCACGATACCAGTCGGCGAGACGATCAGCGGCAAGTCGATGCGCCGGCCCATCACCTCCGCGCCGATATCAACGGAATCCAGCCCAGCAAGCATTCGCGGCACCAGGTCGTAGCGTCCGAAGCCAGAGCTGTTGTGGCGCAGCGATATCTCGTCCTCGGCTGCGCCATCGGCAAAATCGAATATGGCCCGCGGCAGGCGACGCTTGGCGAGCGCGCGCAGGTCCGATACCGCAGGGCAGTTATCTACGGGATTGGATATGGTACCGGTCTCCGGGTGGCGCGGCCTGGCCGCGAAAGCGCGCGACTTTAGCCCAGTCGTCGTCCCCCAATCAAGCGACGATGATTGGTGTCATACCGCTTTCTTGACCGTGGAATGGTGATATGATTTCCCTAAATTTTCGGATATTTAGGAAATGTTAGATGAAATTATCCGCAGCACTTTTGCTATTCTACTTTTCTGTCCAGACTGCGATGGCGCAAGTGCCTCCCTTGGTAGGATACGCCTTGGTTTGTTTGCATCCGGATGCAAAGACCAGTTTTGAAATAGAGTCTGTCCCTCATGAGTATGTTTCAAAGAACGGTGAATTTCTTGGGCAAATATATAAATTCTATATTGATCATGTCGAAGGGTTTCGGGATTGGGAAAGGGGCTGGGAGATATTAGGGAAAAAAACTCACTACAAAGAAATGAAAAATCAATGGGTTTGGTCGTTAACTTATTTAGGAGGGATGGGGGGATATTATGAGGAGCACTGGTTAAGTAAAGATACGCAGAAACTTACAACTTACGTCGGCTCCTATCCGCCTACTGATCTAACAGAAGAACCTTCCAAATATTGTCAACTTGCAAGTTTTAATGGGGTTGACGAAATTTTGAGAAATTTATCTCGGTGACTTCTGTAATTTAGATGCTCCCTAAAATTCTTGGTGGAAAGGATTTCGGGAATCCCTAAATGGAGCTACCGAAGCAAGAGGAATGGTCATGGGTCTCTATCGCCGTGATGGGATAGGGACGGTGTCCGGGTGACCTGAGCTGACCTGGGCCCCTTGTAATAAAGAGTAAAGGCAGTCGTCACATTCGAGCCCGCCTGAACAACTCCAAGACAAGAGACTTAAATCCCGAGATAAACCCCTCTCTCTAGCCGCTTGTTGAATCACTCAAGCACGGTTTCGGCATCTGTCCCGGTAAGATCACTGCAGCGAGGACCTTTCGCGTCGTCTGCATCGACTCGCCGACCCCTGACGATATGGATGCCGCTATCGCTATCGCGATCGTGGCCACGGCTCTCGGGGAAATCGGCGTCTCAGCACCCTAATTAAGACTGCTTTGTGACAGCCGTCACTCCTCCATCACGCCCTTCGGGATATCTGCAATCCCAACTTTTAGGAGATTCGGGATGGACGAGTTTCATATGGGTATCAACCTCGGGCATGATCGCTCCGTGGCCGTGGTCAGAAATGGCGAGATTCTAGTCGCAATCGAGCAGGAACGTCTCGACCGCGTCAAACACAGCGTGGGTTTTCTGATGCAGACCCCACATGCACTGGAGCAAATCCAGGTTCCCGGTGAGTGCATTCGCTACTGCCTGGACACCCTGGGGGTGCCCCTGGCTGAGATGGCAACCATCACCGCCAACATGCCAGGGATCGACCACGGTCCTGCCATCCTCCAGGGAAAATTTTCCAGGGACATCTCCGGGCAAGTCCGGACCGTCCCCAGTCACCATCTTGCCCACGCCTATTCGGCCTACTGGCCCTCTGGATTCGAGGACGCCCTGGTGCTCGTGGCCGATGGCAGCGGCTCCTCCTTCCGCTCCGATGAAGGACGGTTATGCACCGAGGCCACGAGCCTGTATGTGGCCCGAAGAGGACGTCTCGAGCCGCTTCACCTTGAGTGAGTTCAAGCCCACCTAGCTGACCTGTCAACTCTTGGTTTTGTGTTTGAGCACGTCGCCCGCAAGGCGGGCTTGGTCACCACCGCCGGGCCGAACGTCCGCTTCGCGGAAGCAGGAAAGCTGATGGGTCTGGCGGCCTACGGTGGCCCCCAGACAAACTGGATGCGTTGGTTCCAGCCGGTGGACGGTGCGCCCCGAGTGACCGTATCAGCCTACGACATCTTCCTGGAAATAGCTGCCCTCGAGAAGCGCTACGACAACGGTGAGGGCAAGGCCTACTTCCGACCGTGGCTGGTGGACCTTGCCCACAAAGTCCAGCAGGAGCTCGAGGACGCCCTGGTACATATCGTCGATGTCGCCCTTGAGCAGACCGGCCTCCGGCACCTCTGCATGGCTGGGGGGATCGCGCTCAACTCCGTCGCTAATTACCACATCCTCCGGAGTTGCCCACTCGATGACATCTTCACCTTCCCCGCCGCGGGTGATAACGGCATTGCTGCAGGGTGTGCCCTGTGGGCCTACAGCAACCTCGAGGGAGGGACCCAGCGCTCGCGTCTACGCACCGCAACGCTCGGGAGAGCTCCTGCCGAGGAGGAGAGCGCCGAGGCCATCAAAGGCTACGAGGATCTACTGGTCGTGGAGAAACTCGAGCCGGAAGGGATGATAGACACCGTTGCTGCCGCCCTGGCCCAGGGGAGCATTGTTGCGCGGTTTGAGGGCGGTTGCGAATTTGGCCCAAGGGCCCTCGGCCACCGCTCCATTCTCGCTGATCCCATCTTCCCCCGGATGAAGGATGTCATCAACGCGCGAGTAAAATTTCGGGAGGCCTTCCGTCCCTTCGCCCCGGTTATCCCCCTGGAGAGGGCTAATGAGGTGTTCGTCCTGGACACCGAGAGCCCTTTCATGTTGTTGGTGGCGGAGATCCGCCACGAATTCCGCACCGTTCTGCCGGCCATTACTCACGCCGATGGAACAGGTCGAGTTCAGACTTGTACCCGGGAGGACAACCCATTCTTCGCGACATTGTGCGAAGCCCTCTCTGAACGACGAGGGGGGCCGCCGGTGCTACTCAACACAAGCTTCAACGTGGCCGGTCAGCCCATCGTCGAGACACCCGCAGAGGCCATTGCGACCTTCCTTCAGACTGACATCGACTACCTTTCACTGGGCGACCGATGGATTCGCCGTCGCCATACTCCGGTCAAAGGCTACGCGGCCCACGAGGCAACGCTAGTGGACGAAGTTCTGCCCCAGGGGCTGCCGTCCGGACAACCATCGGTACTCTCCCTGATGGAAGCGCTCGATCGGGCGCTTTTCCATGGAGTTCAGACACCACACTGGAGCACTGAGGAGCTGGTCACCCTCGCCGCAGAAGGCGGGCGCTTCAAGGAGACCAGCCGCCTATTCCCTGATACTGGCTTCGTGGCACCGCTGCAGACCGAGCTTGGACCTAACGCAGTGCTGATTGCGGATCCCATCGGCGCCTCCTCCCTGGTCGATCCTACCGACCGACTGCCGCCCGTGCGTTTGAACCGCGACCAACTGGAGCTGCTGCTTGCCGCGCGATACGACCCCGCCAAGTTTGGCGAGCAGCTGAGGATCGCGCTTGGTTATGGGCCGCGGGAACTCGACGATGCGTTCCAGGCATTACAGCAGGAGACCGTCCACTTCGGTGTAACCATCGACGAACGCTGGCTGGCAGGCGCGCAATCCGACGATAAGCCCATCCTCACGCCGGTTGACCGGACCCTGGCCCCCTTCGCCAACCCGGACTTCCGGCTCGATGGTGTACTGACTACCTTGGCCCTGGCCCTTCGTGGCCATGACTATACCGAGTCTACCATTACCAGGCTGCTGGGTGTGGAATCGCTGCAACGGATTGAGCCCACCCACCTGCGCTACTACGACGCCCACCACTTGACCCAGACCCCACTCGCGGATCTCATCCGCCTGTTTTTGCTGAGGGGGCAGCTGCCGGCAGAGCGAGTTTCCGCCATCCTTGGCGCACAAGTCTCCACCCGCCTTGTCGATCTGCATGTGCTCAGGGTGATCGACGGACACGTCTGGTCCGATGTCGACCTGTATTGCTCCGGCGGCATGGTCTTTGCGACAGACCATAGGTACATGCTCCTCGACGGTGACCAGCTGGACGAAGACCCGGTGATGTATATCGGGATGGACAGCCACGGTCTCGTGCAGACGGCCCCCCGCACACCGTGTAACCGTCTGCTCGACCTCTGTTGCGGGTCCGGCATCCAGGGCATCGTCGCCAGCCGATACGCCGCCAATGTCGTGGCGGTAGATCTGAACCCGCGCGCGGTGCGCTTCGCTCGATTCAACGCCCAACTCAATGGACTCCGCGCCTACGAAGTCCGGCTCGGCAATCTCTACGAGCCAGTCGCGGGCGAAAGGTTCGATGTTGTCCTAGCCAATCCTCCTTTTGTTCCCAGTCCCGAGATGGGCCTGCGTTTTCGAGATGGAGGTGCCAGCGGGGAGTCCCTATTGCGCCAGATCGTCGCCGGTGCAACCGAGCATCTCAAGGCTCGGGGCCGTATCTGCATCGTCACCGACCTCGTCGACGTTGATTCCTACGAGGACAAGCTTCGTGCCTGGTGGGGTCCGGAGTCGCACGAGGCGCTAGTGCTCAAGACCGCGGATCGGGATGAGATTCTTTTCTCGGTTCCTCATTGCCACGCGCCCTTTGCTCAGACCTTCGAAGATTACAACCATGCGCTCGATAGGTGGGTCAGCAACTTCCGGAGCACAGAGCTTCGAAAAGTCAACTTCGGTTACCTGTTTCTCTGGCGTATGGCCGCCGGACCCGACAGCGCCATCACTGTCCGCACTATCCACAATCCTGCGCGGCCCATGCACATGGAGATTTCCCACTGGTACTACTAGCAGCAGCGCTGGCACGCCCAAGATGCAGCCAAAGCCCATGTCTGTTTGCACCCAGATGCTCGGCTTCAGCACACCCATGGGCCAGATGGATCAAACCCGGCCTATGCCCTTTCTGTTCCGGGCAACGATTTCTACACCACCTACACGCTCACTCCCCGCACCTACGAAGAACTTTGCCATATCGCCCGGGTATCCCCGCGTCGCGGTGAGGCTCATCTTGCAGAGTCCCGATGGCTCCATCGGCTTCATCGCCGGGGCCTGGTGCGCTTGGAGAACCGCGCTTCAGGCCCAAGGGTGTCGGCGGTGCCGATGGCACCAGCCGACGAAATTGACATCGTCGAGCATGCGACGAAGACGACGCCAACCTGTCTAACGTCCTACCTAACATGAGTTCTGGAGAACTCGCCACCCACACCTTTCTCCCCTCTGCTAAGGCTTGGTGGTGAATCTAGAGTAAACACTCATTTATCTACATAACTAATACTGTAGCATGCGTTAATTTTATCCACGGCTGTGACCCGGCGAACGGCATCTATAGCCGCGCCAAGATGGAGTTTCACTGGCTCTATCTGCAGCAATAGTGCGCTCGCCTGCAAGCGCTCTGGTTCGAGCCGGCGTTCACAAGTTTTAGATCACACAGAAAATTTTTCGAGGTCGTGTGAGTTAGACCCTCGTCTCGATTAACATCGCCGAAACTGCCGAGAATCGGAGATTAGGTCGTGGAAAAGATGGCCATGAGAAGGTGGGGCACGACCAAAATCTCGATACCGTCCTCGACCGGCGACCAGCTGAGGACGGTGTTACAGCCCAACCACCAGACATTGTGAGGCCTCGCCTAAAGCCTATCGAGCAAAGTATCCGTAATGGCGCTGTTTTTGATCCTATCCATAGGCCCATGTTACGCATCTATGGTCCACCTGGGAAAGTCTTCTGCCCATCACCCTACCACTTGCAATTGCCGGTCCGTATTAGGCAGTGTAGGGCGTTTCAGCGAGACGGAGGGCCCATATGGGGTCGCAGCTACCACGCATCGTCTATTTTGACCGCATGATGCATGAGGACGGACGGCGTGTCCTGGCAGAGTCGCCCGAGGTCGCGCTGGTTCGCCTCGAGCGGGAAGCGCCTGAGGACGAGATCTGGCCGGTCATGGCCAGCATCCAGGGTTACCAGATTGGCTCAGCGCGTCAGGAGTTGCCACGCCACCTCCATACCGACGCTGCTTTGCTCGTGCGCTGCCCAGCGCTACTCGTGGTCTCGGCCGACGGCGCCGGCGCCGACACGGTCGACATCCCAGCTTGCACGGATGCTGGCGTACTCGTGGTTAACCAGGCCGGCGGCAATCGCGAGGCTGTCGCCGAGCATGGCCTGGCGCTGATGCTGAGCGTTGCCAAGCGCATCGGCGAGACTGACCAAGCGCTGCGCCGTGACCGCAACTGGCACCGCAACGAATTCATCGGCCACGAATTGCAGGGCATGACGGCCGGTATCATCGGCCTCGGCCACACCGGCTCCCGTCTTGCTGAGCTATGTGGCGGCGCATTAGGAATGCGCATTCTCGCCTACGACCCCTATATCGAGGCCGAGTGTTTTGCTCGACATGGCGCAGAGGCTGTATCGCTCGACACATTGCTTGGCGAGTCGGACGTGGTCTCACTCAACTGCCCCCTGAGTGATGAGACACGGAAAATGATTGACGCCGCAGCGCTCGCGCGGATGCGGCGCGGCAGCATTCTCGTCTCCACCGCACGCGGCGGCATTCACGACGAGAACGCCCTCTATGACGCATTGCGCGACGGCCACCTGTACGGCGCCGGGCTCGACGTCTGGGAAGACGAGCCGCCCGCTCTGAACCATCCCCTGCTGAGCTTGCCGAACGTCATCGCAAGTCCTCATACAGCGGGTGTCACGGTCGAATCGCGCCGCCGCATCTCCTTGATATGTGCCGAGCAGTGGCTGACCATCTGGCGCGGCGAAAAACCGCCACGGCTACTCAATCCCGAGGCCTGGCCAACCTACGAGGCTCGCCGCCTGGCCCGCGCGCAGCCATGAACGCGGCTGACAGCATCCTGGCCGCTGGCAAAGACGACGCGCCAGCGCTGATATGCAACGGCGAGACCGTCAGCCGCGGCGGCTTGCGGGCCATGAGCGCACGCTTCGGCAATGGCTTGCGCGACGCAGGTGTTGCGCGCGGCGACCGAGTGCTGTTGTCGCTCGACGACAGCCCAATACTGTATGCCGCCTACCTCGGCTGCCTGCGTATTGGAGCCGTGGCCGTCGCCATAAATCCGCGCTGGAAGAAGTCCGAACGCAATGCCGTGCTGGTGGATAGCGCCGCCAAGCTGATGCTGGTCGAGCCGGGCCAGCCGCGCGATGACGATCGCTTTTTGGTGGCCGGGAGCGAGCTGTTCGCCGAGCAATCGGCTACACTCCAAAGCATAGACATGTCCGGCGACGATCCCGCCTTCTGGATCTACACCTCGGGCACCACGGGAACGCCGAAGGCCGCCGTGCACTGCCACCGGGCGGCCAATGCTGCAACGTCGGGGGTCGCAGGCGTGTCGGGCCTCGGACCGGATGACAGGGTTCTGGTGACCTCCAAGACCTTTTTCGCCTTTGCCCTGGCCCATGGCCTGTTCGGCGCCTTGACCCTTGGCGCCACAGTGATCTTACACCGCCCCTGGCCGCGCCCGGACGATGTTCTGACTCTTGCTGAACAAACCAGACCGACCGCCGTCTACAGCGTGCCCACGCTCTATCGTGACATGCTGAAAAGCGGTGGTGATCTGGGCAACGCTTTCGCCGACACGCGACGCTTCGTCTCAGCCGGCGAGCCATTGCCGCCAGTCCTTTTCGAGCGCTGGCGCGAAGCGACCGGACGGCCCATCGCCGAAGGCATCGGCACTTCCGAGACTATATTTCTCGTAATCGCCAATCCACCCAACGCGGCGCGCCCTGGCAGTGTCGGCCGGCCAGTGCCAGGCATGCAGGTCGAGCTTCGCGACGAGGCCGGAAAGCGTATCGACAAGGCGGATCACGTGGGTGATCTTTGGGTATCCTCGGATTCCGTCGCTGACGGCTTTTGGCAGCGTCCCGAACTCAGCGCCAAGCTGTTCGTCGACGGCTGGTTTCGCACGGGAGACCGCTTTCGGCTCGATGCGGACGGCTACTGGTATCACCAAGGCCGGCGTGACGACATGCTCAAAATTTCCGGGCAATGGGTCAACCCGGGGGAGATCGAGAACTGCGTCACCAGCGCCAAGCTCTGCGGCGAGGCAGCGCTGGTTACCGCACCTGATAGTGACGGTCTCGACCGCCCGATCCTCTTCGTCGCCGCTGTGACGCCCGAGCGCGAGGCATCGATCGCCGACGCCGTGCGTAACACCGTGGCACGCGAACTCAGCCCCAACAAATGCCCTGCCGAAGTGCGCAGTATCGAGGCCCTACCACGCACCGCAACGGGCAAAGTACAACGTTTCCGCCTGCGCAAGATGGCGCAGGCACCCAAACGGGAGACATGACCATGCCGCTCACCCTCGCCAGCACCAGCTTTGCCGACGGCGACTATCTCGCCCGGGACCATATCTTGTCAGAGGCGTACGGCTTCGGCTGCGCCGGCGGCAATACCTCGCCGGAAATGCATTGGTCCGGCACACCGGAGGGCACCAAGAGCTTCGCGTTGACCTGCTATGACCCCGACGCGCCAACGGGGAGTGGCTTCTGGCATTGGCTGGTGGTCAATCTCCCGCCCGAAACGACCTCACTGGCACTTGGCGCCGGGGACCCAGCGGCTGGGACCCTGCCCACCGGAGCCTTGCAAACGCGCACGGACTTCGGTGCGCCGGGCTATGGCGGTCCCTGCCCGCCCCAAGGCGACCACCCGCACCGCTACCTGTTCACGCTGTTTGCCGTGAAGGAAACAGCCCTGTCAGTCGAAGTCGACACCATGCCTGCCGTGGTTGGCTTCATGCTCAACTTCAACACCATTGAGAAGACGAGCCTGATGGGCCTCTACAAGCGCGGTTGAGAGAGCCCATGGCTTTCGTCACCGAGCATGTCATCGAGTGGGGCGAATGCGACCCTCTCGGCATTATCTTCTATCCCAATTTCTATCGCTGGATGGACAATGCCTCGTGGCAGATGTTTCACGCTGCGGGCCTGACACTAGCAAGCTTCGAAGAGCGCTTCGGCATCATCGGCACACCGTTGGTCGAGGCCAACTGCCAGTTCAGGTTACCGGGCCGCCCCGGCGACAGGCTGTCCGTCGAGACCACCATTCCAGAGTGGCGCGAGCGCGCCTTCCGCGTCACCCACCGCTTCACATGCACCGATCGCCTCGTGGCCGAAGGCTTCGAAGTGCGCGTTCCTATCCGCGCCGACGACAACCCCTCAGGCATCGCCGCCTGTGGTGTGCCAGAAGAGGTGCGTCGAGCTCTGGAGAACGTGCTTTAGGCGGCACTGCCAATCAGGACCCAACAATGACCGCTTATCTGATCGTTCGTGCGCAAGTCCACCCGTCTATCAAAGAAACCTTGAATATATGGTACCAGGCCGAGCAACTACCCGAAGCTGACAAGACTTTTAAGTCCGTCTTCTTAAAGCGCATCTGGAACGCGCTCAACTTCTCATCAATTCCACTATCCGTTATCAGACTATTTTTTACTGGTTCTGTTGCGCCATGACTATTACAATTCGGAATCTTACGGATGCTGACAGGAATTCCTGGAAGTCTCTCTGGCAAGACTATCTCACTTTCTATGAGACCAAGCTTCCGGAGGAGGTCACCGACCATACTTGGTCTCGCCTGATGCTCTCTGGCCAGGATCCGAACGGTCTCTGTGCAGTGACGAAGGACGGAAATACGGTCGGCATCGTCCACTATCTCTTCCACCGTACCACCTGGGCGGTAGGCGACTACTGTTATCTACAGGACCTGTTCGTCGCCGCCGAGGCGCGTGGGACTGGTACCGGGCGCGCCTTAATCGAGGCGGTCTACGCGGCAGCAGCGGTCGTCGGTGCTAGCCAGGTTTACTGGCTCACTCAGCACTTCAACAAAACCGCCCGTCAGCTCTACGACCGCATCGGCACCGAGACCTCATTCATGAAGTATACGCACAAACTCAGGTGAGGCTGCGGGCAATTCCGCGCGGTCGCTAAGATAGTCCTTGTCTGAGACATGGTAGCTATAGACTGGCGTGTCCGCCGTGCCGTGGCACACGGGGCCGGGCCGCAAGGGCACAGCGGTGCAGAAATCTCAAACGCGGTCATTACAACAACTTCGGTAGGGTCAACGTGATGGCTGGAAAGGCCACGAGTAGCACCACGCGCACGATGTCGGAAGCGAGAAACGGTAGCACGCCACGATAGGTCTCGGTAATCGGGATGTCGGGCGCCAGACCGTTGATGATGAATACATTGAGCCCCACCGGCGGGGTGATCAACCCTACCTCCACCACGATCAATGCCAGAACACCGAACCAGATCGCCGTCTCCTCGGGACCCATACCAAAATCGAGGGTAGAGATAACGGGGAAAAAGATTGGGATGGTGAGCAGGATCATGGACAGCGAATCCATGACGCAACCGAAGACCAGATAGAGCAGCAGCATGACCGCAAGTACCATCAGCGGCGACCAACCGGAAGCAGCCACCGCGGCAGCGGCCTCCTGCGGCATGCGCGAGAGCGCCAGCGCCGCATTGAAAACTTCGGCGCCAAAGAGAATGAGGAAGATCATGGCGCTTTGTTGAGCCGCCCCCAGCAGGCATTCGACGAGGCCTTTCGCGCGCATGCGGCCGGCGGTAAAGGCCATCACGGCAGTAAGAAAGGCGCCCACGGCCGCGCCCTCGGTGGGCGTGAAGCGTCCGGTGTAGATACCGCCAATGACCAGCACGAAGATCGCGCCCACGGCCAGCGCGTTGAGCAAACTAGCCGTCGAGAGATTTTGCCTGGGCGCGGCCGGACCAGCTTCCGGATGCCGGCGTACATAAATGGCAATAGCCAGCATGTAGCCGAGTGTCGCCAACACGCCTGGGACGACGGCCGCGACGAACATGGTACCGATGCTTTGCTCGGTGAGGATGGCATATATTACTAGCACCACCGAAGGTGGAATCAAGATGCCGAGGGTGCCGCCGGCCGCCAGCGAGCCCGTGGCAAGCGCGCCCGAATAGTGGTAGCGGCGCATCTCTGGCAGCGCCACCTGCCCCATCGTCGCCGCCGTCGCTAGGCTGGAACCGCATATCGCTCCGAATGCGGCGCAGCCACCCACCGCCGCCATGGCGACGCCGCCACGCATATGGCCTAGGAAGTGGTTCGCGGTCTCGAACAAAGCGCGGCTCAGGCCCGCCTTGGTGGCAAACTGCCCCATCAGCAGAAACAGCGGAATCACCGATAGTTCGTAGGTCGAAAAGCGATAATAGGGCGCTGTCTTGAGATAGTTGATCAGTGGATACCAGCCATTGAGCGTGGCATAGCCAATCATGCCGGCGATCAGCATGCCCAAACCCACCGGCACACGCAGCGCAATCAGGGAAAGCATCAGGATGAACAGACCGATACCGACCTCGACGCCGCTCACGCCCGCGCCTTCCACAAACTCATCGCAGTGGTATAGAGGCAAACGATGCTGAGCAAGACAAGTGAGGGGACGATCGGCAGGAAGACCGGCCAGACCGGCATGCCGAGCACCATGGTCGTCTCGCCGTAGCCGTGCAGGTCTAGCCCGCCGAGGGTGAGGCGCCAAGCAAGCAAGGCCGCAATGCTGGCATAGGCCATCTGGGCTAGTGCATCGAGCCACAAGCGCAGCCAGAGCGGCGCCCAGGCCATAGCAAACTCAACGAAGACGTTGCCACCGATGAGCTGGCAATAGGGCAGGAACGCGAAGACCGCAACGGCGCAGCCGATCTCCACCAGCTCATAATCGCCGGGTACCGGTTGTCCCGTCAACTCCCGCAACGCGATGCTGACCATGGTGAGGCCAACGATAGCGAGAAGCACAGCGCCGCCGGCCAACGCCAGCCCCCGGCAGGCCTGTGTCAGTGCGTGACCGAACATGCTTTGGAGCTCAGTCGGCGTATTGCGCCACCAGCGCCCGTGCCTCGGCGAGCAGTGCCCGCCCCCCGGCACCACGCTGGGCGACCCAATCCTCGATGACCGGCTGCGCCGCCGCTTTCCAGCGTTCGACCTCGGCCACATCGAGCTCCACGAAGCGATCGCCGAGTGCCTCGGCCGCCGCTATGCCTGGCGTCTCTGCCTGATCCCAGACCCGACCGATATGGGCTGCAAGCGGCATGCCAGAATTGGCGTCAAGCACCGCCTTCAGATCATCGGGCAAGGAATCGTAGCGGCGCTGATTAATCGCCAGCAACAACACCACGGTGTAGAGACCGCGATCAGTAAAGATTTTGGTATGGGTATCGGTGATCTCATGGATGCGCAGCGGCGAAGTTATCTCATACGGAAATACCGTACCATCAACTACACCGCGGGCAATGGCTTGCGGCACCTGCGGTGCCGGCATGCCGACCGGCACCGCACCGTAAGCCTCCAGGGTCTGGGTTATCGAGCGCGTCGGCGTGCGCAGTTTAACGCCCTGCAAGTCCTCGAGCACGGTGATCGGGCGCCCGCGCGTGTGAATACTGCCCGGCGCATGGACATGGAACAGGATAGGCTTAATGCCGGCGAAGCTGTCGTCGAGATTGGCTTGCGAATAGGCCATCACCGCCTGGCTCGTCGCCTCGGCGCTGGCGGCCATGAAGGGAAGCTCGAAGACTTCCATATTGGGAAAGCGCCCCGGCGTGTAGCTTGGCACGGTCCAGACCATATCGACCACGCCGTCGCGCACTTGGTCGATGAGCTGCGGCGGCTTGCCACCGAGTTGCATGGCCGGATAGATGTCGATGCGGATGCGCTCGTCGGAATCAGCCATCACCTTTGCAGCCCAAGGTTCCAGAAATTGAGCTTGGGCGACCGCCGGCGCCGGCAGAAAATGGTGCAGACGTAGCACCACATCTTCGGCCAGCGCGTTGCCTACGATTGTCATGACTGCAGCCGCGGCAAAGAGTCGCAGTTTCATATCCAGATTCCTTCCTGAACGCTCCGGGTTGATTTCTCCCCGCCCCACAGTACGTTGCCCAGGGACAGATGAAAACCGATGGAGCGCCGAAGGTGCCCTACAAGATCAAAATACGGAATGTCGGCCGGACCGTGGAGGCCGATGACGACGACAATGTGATGAGCGCCGCGATTCTAGCCGGCATCGACTATCCCAGCGGTTGCCAATCGGGCAATTGCGGCAGCTGCAAATCGGAGCTGCTGTCGGGATCGGTGAAGATGAGCAACTATTCCCGCATCGCCCTGAAGCGCGAAGAGCGGACACAGGGTCTCATTCTGGCCTGCCGGGCAGTGCCGAAGAGTGATTGCGACATCGCCTGGCTGGAGCCGGACGAGTATGTCGAGCATCCGCGTAATGAGCATGACTGCCGCGTTGCCGCCATCGAGGCGCCGACCCATGACGTGCGCATCGTCAGGCTCGACATCGGGGATGGTGGCGCCCTCGCCTTTTCCGCCGGGCAGTTCGCCACCCTGCGCTTCGGCGATTTACCGGGGCGCGACTATTCCATGGCCAACCCGCCGAGCACGGAGCAACTGGAATTCCATATCCGCGCCTTGCCCGACGGCCTAGTGAGCGAGCACGTGGCACAGAGGCTCAGGGTCGGCGATGCGGTGCGCGTAGTTGGACCCTCTGGTACGGCACACCTACGGCAAAAGCACTGCAGACCCATCGTGGCGATTGCCGGCTCGACTGGGCTGGCGCCACTCCTGTCAATCATCCAGACCGCGATCGAGGCCAACATGCCGCAGCCGATCCAGCTCTACTTCGGCGTGCGCCAGGAACGAGATCTTTACGCGATGGACAGGTTGACCGCATTGGCCAAGTGCCACGCCCCTCTCACGGTGATCCCGGTAATCTCGGAGCCCAAGACCAACTGCCCATATCGCACGGGCCTAGTCACCGATGCGGTTGCCGAGGATCACGCCAACCTGGATGGCGCCAAAGCCTATATCGCCGGCCCACCGGCCATGGTCGAGGCCGCGCTGGATATCCTGCAAGCCCGGCGCATGCGCGGCCAGGACTGCCACGCCGATGCCTTCTTCACGGAAGCTGAGAAAGCGGCGCTTCCTTAGAGACACAGAAAGGACACGCCATGCCTTATGCCAGTTCCGACGGGGTGAAACTCTATTACGTAGACGCATGCGGCGATGCTGCAGGCAACGACGCCACACCGATTATCTTCGTGCACGAGTTCGCTGGAGATCACCGCAGCTGGGAGCCGCAAATTCGTTATTTCTCACGCTTACGCCGGACCATTGCTTACAACGCACGCGGATATCCGCCATCCGACGTGCCAGCATCGATCAACGACTACAGCCAAGAGATCGTGGCCGATGACATCGCCCGTGTACTCAACCATTTGGATATCGCCCGCGCCCATGTGGTGGGTCTGTCCATGGGAGGCTTCGCGACGTTACATTTTGGCCTGCGGCATGGTGACCGCGCCGTCTCCCTGACGGTAGCCGGTTGCGGCTATGGTGCCGAGAAAAAGGGCCGCGAAGGTTTTCTCGCCGATGTCGAGACCGTGGCCAGAGAATACGACAACAAGGGTGCAGCAGCGGTTGCGGACACCTATGCCTTGTCGGGCACGCGGGTCCAATTCCAGAACAAGGATCCGCGCGGCTGGGCCGAGTTCCGCGACCAGCTCACCGAGCACTCAGCGCTGGGCTGCGCGCACACGCTGCGGGGCTACATGGCCACGCGTCCCTCGCTCTATGATATCGAGGACCAGCTCAAAACCCTGACAGTTCCGACTCTGATCATCACAGGAGACGAAGACGAGCCCTGTCTCGAGCCCGATATCTATCTTAAACGGACAATCCCGACAGCTGGATTGCTGGTGGTGCCGCTCTCGGGCCATACCATCAATCTCGAAGAGCCTGAGGTCTTCAATGCCGCAGTGGCTGATTTCATCGCCCGCGCCGAAGCAGGCTCCTGGCCGCAACGCGATCCCCGCTCTCTTGCAGGAGCCATGATCGGGGAAAAATAGCTCGTTGGTTTTATTAAACGACCGTTAATTAATGTGCTTGGCCTTGCGGTCCAAGTAGATCAGCAAGGTCGGCAGGAACAGGAAGTCCGCGATCAACGCCACCATGATAGTGATAGAACTGAGCCAACCCACGTGCGAGCTGGGCCGGTAGCCCGAGGTGCCGAGCACGCAGAAACCAAGCACCAGTACCACGGTCGTGATCAGCAAAGCCGAGCCAACTGTATTGAACGAGTAACGCACCGCCTCCGGCGCATCCATACCGTGCTCACGCCGGGCCCGTAGATACTTGCTGAGAAAATGAACCGTGTCGTCTACGACGATACCGAGGGTCATAGCCACCACCGTCGCAATGGCAAGCCCAACCTCGGACACCAGTACCCCCCAGATACCGAAGGCCATGGCCACCGGAAAAAGATTAGGTGCGAGACTAATGAGCCCGATCTTGACGCTACGTAGGGCAAAAATGAGAATCATAGAGATCAGAACCAATGCCAAGATGCTACCGAACAACATGGAATTAATGTTGCGCTCTGACAGCCCCGCCACGACTATGGCGATACCACTTCCGGGCACCTCGAGGTCGGGCGCGTTCTGCGCGAGCCAAGCCTGTGCCTTGCGGTCGATCTCCTGAAGTCCCCTTGAGGTTTGATCGCGCAAAACGACAATGAAACGGGTAGCAGACCTTCCAACATTGATCTGATTATTCAAATCTAGACCGTAAGGCAAAGACAGTTCGTAGAGCAATAGATACTGCGCTGCGAGCTTGCGATTTTCCGGTACACGGTACCATTCTGGCTCGTCGCCATGCATATTTTTGTTGAGTCTCTTGAAGACCTCACTGATGCTGTTGACGTTGACTACTGTCGGCTGCTGACGATACCACTGGGTGAAAGCATCGAGCTTGGCTAGATAGTCGGGCCTGCTGATGCCGCCTTCCTCGCCGGCGGAAAGCGAATATTCTATCACGTTCAAACCGGTCAGGTTCTCCTGCACGAAATCCGCGTTGCGGCGGAATTCGTAGCGGTGATCAAAATACTCGATGAAATTGTCGTCGAGTTCAATGCGCATCATGCCTGACGAAACGACGACGATGACAACAGACATACCCCAGAAGATCGAAGCCTTATTGCCGATGACGAAGCTTGCAAAGCGGTCCATCAAAGGTAGATGTGTGGAGTTGCGTTGGCGAACCCGCACAGGAAGGACCGCCATCATCGCCGGCACGAAGGTCACGGAATAGGCAAAGGCTGCGATCATGCCGAAGGCGACGATATTGCCAAGCTCGCGAAAGGGCGGTGCGTCCGAGAAGTTCAGAGCTAGGAAGCCGATTGCGGTCGTCAAGCTGGTGATGGCCACCGGCTGCATATTTATGCGTAAGGATTCAATAACCGCATCCCGGCGCGAGCGCCCACGTTGCATTTCCTGATACAACGTCACAAGAATATGTACGCTGTGAGCCACCGCGAGCGACAACAGCAATACAGGAGCCTTGATGGTGGTGGGGTTGAGCGGCATACCGATCCAGCCGGTGGCACCAACTGCTACGATGGCGGTCATGAAGATACCAAGCATGGCAAGCACGGTGCCAAACACGGCGCGCAAACTAATGCCCAGAACGATGAAGATGACCAAAAAAGCCATAGGCCAGAGACTCTCGAATTCCTGGAATGCGGCAATGCCGAATGCCATGTCGGTGGGAATGCTGCCCGCTGTGTAGATATCGATCTCCGGATGATCCTTCTCGAGTTGGGCCAGAGTCTGGTGAACGTGGCGCATCACATTGCCGACCACGCCTGTGGCGCCACGCTTGAGAATGGTGATATTGACCGAGGCCACATGCCCCCGGTCGGACACCAGACCGTTGACCAGCAATGGCTCGGACATCGCTACCTCACGGATGCGAACGAGGTCTTCGTCGCTCAACTCGGCGGCATTCTCGACCAGATCTGTGACGGTCAAGTCGTCGCCGTTGGCTCGGCTCCACTGGTAATTGGCAATCGAATCGACCCGCAACGAGTGCGGCATCTGCCACGAATCCTCGGTTAGCTTCTCAAGTACGGCTAGGGTCTCGCGCGTAAATACATTGCCGTCCTTCGGCGCCAACACGTAAAGCATGTTGTCGTTGCGGACATAGGTGTTCTCTATCGCCTCGTAGATATTGTATTGGGGATTGTCGTCGGCGAAGTAGATACGCAGGTCGCGTGAGATGTTGACTTGGCTCAAGCCATAGCCGATGGCCGCCACACTGAGCAGGCTAGCCAGGATTACCCACCAGCGATTTCGCACGACCCATTCGCCGTAGGCATAAGGTTTGCGTTTCGACAATTGTGCGCCGGCAGTGCTATCGCTCACGATTTGTTCCCTCCAGCGTCAGAAGTAATAGCCAAGTTCGAGTTGAATCATGTCGTCGTCACGGAAGCTGTTGACGATGTCGGCCGCATCAACGTCAGTGAATAAGCGCCCCTCCAGGGTCAGCTTGAAGCTCTCGCCGATGCGGCGGCTGGCCTCGAGACCGAAGACGCGCGTGCGGTTGCTCAGATCGATGATCACGCTAGCCAGAAGATTCGTGTCCTGGGCATCATTCAACGCCAGGCGGGCACCGACGAATATGTCGTTCTGGGAGCCGCTGCTCGATTTGTTGAGACGGCTATCGCGGGCGTATTCCGCCAGCAGGCCAAGATCTGCATTGCTGTCGAGCAGGCCATAGAGCGAATATTCAAAACCACCAACCATGGCGTAGTAGTTCTGCTCTCGCCCGAGTCCGTTCTTCTGTCCCAGACGGTGGAGCGCCTCTAGCTTCCACAGCCAGGCGCCTGTGGTGTACTGGATGTCGCTGCCGAGTTGATTGATGATTTCGTAGGTCGGGACCTGCACCAGCTCGAATTGATCGTTGAAGCCCAGCGCCAGGGTCGGCTCGCGGCTGGTGCCATGAAAGGCGTAGGCACCCACGTCCCAATCACCGATGGAATTGGACCAGCGCAGGGCAAAGTCAGGATGCCAGCGCCCGGCACCGGACTCATAGCTGGTTTGCGCATCATCGACGAGGAATTGCCCGCGCATCCTGCCGCGCCGGCCGACAAATGTGCGGTCGCGGAAATATGGCATATAGATGGCATCGAGATAGCCCCAATTACGGATCAGGGTGAGGTTGAGCATCGGCTGGCCGAGTTTGTCCTCCATGTCAATATTCTCGACGGCATCAGTCTGGTTGACGACATCTACCAAATGCAGAAACTCGGTGACGCCCCAGAAGACTTTGCCGATGCCGAGCCCCAGCTCCCAGTCGTCGCGCACAATCTGCATATAGGCCTCGCGCAGGTCGAAGTGGCTGCGGCTGCCGTCGGTGTTGTCAAGGCGCGCAAAAGGCTCGATGGTCAGGCTCGTATAGTCGTCCCATTCCATGTAGAACTCGGGCTGCAAGGCTAGGGTGGCGGCGTGCCGGTCCTGTCCATGCCAACGCGGTGGATTGAGGAAGAAACGACCCTCCAGAACGACACTTCCCGATGCCTCCTCGACTACCGGTTGGCCCCAAAGCCAATCGCTGTCATCGGCCTCCTCTTCGGCGCACGCGGCAGCTGGAATGACGCAGACCGCCAACGCCAGGACAGTGCGGATGGCGGCCGGAACGAAGGGCGAGGACATGGCGGAGGGTCTCCAGCAACGAATTGGATTGGTGGGGTTGTATAGGATGTCCATTAATTGGCCAAGCTGAGCGAAGATAATGGGGAGAACGGCGCCGCAGAAAGGCCGCTCGATGCGCGCACCTGGATCGGTTTTGCCGTGCTCGTCTTCGGCACCTTTCTGACTCTGGTCAATATCCAGATTGTCGGCTCGTCCTATCGGGAGATTCAGGGCGGCCTGGCTGCAGGGCCAGCCCAAATCAGCTGGGTGTTGACCGCCTCGCTGACGGCCGAGGTCATCATGATTCCGCTTTCTGCCTGGCTGTCGCGACTGATGTCGACGCGCTGGCTGTTCACCTGGTGCCTCGCCGGCTTCTCGCTCGCCTCCTTCGCCTGCGCCATGGCGACAAGCATCGAGTCGATGATTGTCGCACGCGCAGCTCAAGGGTTTTGCGGCGGTGCCATGATGCCGATGGCGATCGCCATCTGCTACCTCGCCTTCCCGCAGCGCCTGCAGCCGGTCATCATCATGGCGATCTCCGTCTTCGGCGTCTCCTCCATCGCTGTCGGCCCGGCGCTCGGCGGCTGGATCACCGACGTCCTCGGTTGGCGTTGGTTGTTCTGGATCAGCCTGCCGTTCTCGCTGCCGCTGATGCTGATAGGCAATTGGGCCATGCGTTTCGACAAGGCGGAATGGCGTCTGGCCCGACGCATTGACCTTTCCGGTATCGCTCTGGCGATCGTCGCACTAGCCACGCTGCTTGTCGTTCTTGAGGAAGGCCACCGCCGTGATTGGCTGGAATCTGACCTGATCGTCGGACTGTCCGTCGTCGCCCTCATATCGAGTTATCTTTTCGTTTGGCGACAGGTCACGGCCAGCGATCCGCTCACAGATCTGCGACTGTTTGCCAACCGGAATTTCTCTATCGCCTGTGTCGGCATCGGCGCCTATGGTGCGCTTTTCTACCTCTCTATATTTATCCTGCCGCTTTATCTCTCCACGGTGCGCGGTGCCGATACTGTATTCATCGGCGTGATCACAGCAATCCTCGGTGTCACCATGGTCCTTTCAGGCGGCATCGCGGGCGTGTTCTTGCGCTTTCTGCCGCCCCGCATCGTTGCTGCCGCCGGCCTCGGCGGCTTTTGCCTCGGCACTTGGCTGCAAGGCTCGCTAACCGCCGAATGGGGCCTTGCTGAGCTCTGGCTGCCGCAGGCGCTGCGCGGTTTCTTTAGCCAGCTTTGCTGGCTTGCACTCGTCACTATGGCGCTCGGAACCCTGCCGCCCGACCGTGTCAAGAACGGCAGTGCGCTTTTCGCCCTTGTCATGCGGCTCGGCGGCGCTGTCGGCGTCGCCGTCATCAACTTTGCCGTCATCATACGCACGCGTGTGCACTACGCGGAGCTCGCCGCCGCAACCCGTGCGGGCCGCGACGCTGGAGCCCACGCCCTACCGACGGCAGAAAGCCTATTCCATTCCCTGCATGGCGTGTCGCCGGAGGCCTCGCGCGCGGGCATCGTGTTGATTTCCGAGATCGCCCAGCGCGAGGCTCTGATCCGTGCCTATAACGATGTTACCTTGATGGCCGCGGTCATCGGCGGAGCGACGATCCTGTTGCTGCCCTTCGTGCGCACGCCAGTTCCAGGCCGCACACATTCCGTATGATCACCTCCGTCAACATGGTGATGACGGCATTGTCCTCGATTAGCGAGGACCTTCTTCATGTACCCGTCCGCAGCTCCAAGGCCAATGCCTCGCCGGCCGGATCGGCCAGCGCTGCCTCACGCACCTGACGCAAACGTGCTGCAGCATCAGGCAGGGTTCCGGCCAAGGCGGGTACGGTGATGCGAACGCGTATCTCGTCGTAGCGTGCCAGCCCGCGCCGGTAGGTATCGCCGTAGCCCTTGAGCAAGCGGCCGCAGGCGGCAATCTCGAAAGCCAGATCGGAATCTTTCGCCGCGGCAACATCGGCAAGCCACGCATCAATCCAATCCTGCTCTTCCACCCAGCGATAGCCGAGTGGTCGCAAAGGCCTGAGTGCCGCTAAGGCGCGCAGCAGAAGATAACCCCCTATCGAAGTGCTGCGTAGGCGCAAACCCACATGCATCCGCTCTCTTAACCCACGACGATCCACCCAGCGCAGCAATGCCCGGGCAAGGCCACCGGGGAGCAGGGCACAGACCTCCTCGATTCCTGGCTTGAGATAGTCGTGCACATGAAACGGCTTACCTACGGCGCCAACCTCCGCGCGCAGACGGGCCAGGCGCTCGGGCCGAACCTTGAGTTGGGCAACGCGGATCACGTCGTCATAGGCCATGCGCAGAGCTAGCACTTCCGCCACTTCCTGCGCAGCGCGCTCACCGACCGCCAGTACACGTTCGAGCCGCATACGGTATCGCCTGGCATAGGCAGTATTCTGATAGTCCTGCATCCGCCGTGCGCCTTCGGTCGCAACATGGCGCAGCGCCTCGGGCAGATCGGCGAAGACAGCATAGTCGCGAGGCACATCAATCTGCTCCGGCTCCGGCGCCGACGCGTCCTGCTCGCCCTGACCAATGGCAAGCCCGGCAGCAAACCCAGCCAGATTGGCTTCCACGGCAAGGCCAGAGTCGCGGATGGCATCGCGAAAGAACTCTTCCGAAATCGGCAGCTCTCCAGTCGCCGACATAGCGCCGAGGATCACCGCATTGACTGCCGCGCCACTCGCCGCGAAGTCTCTGAGAACAGCCCGGCGCGACAGCGTACGTGAAGCGTCCAACACGCGACCTGCTTCAAATCGGCCGTCGCCCATGGCGCCACGCTCAGCGATGGTATAGACGCGGTGGGTAGCGGCGATAAGCGTGGTGCGCTCGGGCGAGACATAGCCCGCCGCAATGGCGCGCCCCGCCTCGATGAGTTCGCTCGCCACCATCATGTCGACCTCGCCCGGCGTCGGATAGAGCGCGAATAGCGGCTCCGGCGCATCCGAGCTTAACGGCTCAGGCCAGACCTCGACATAATAGGTAGTGGCACCAGTGCGTTGCGCAACACCGGGGATCGAAGTTGCCTGCACGTTCAGGCCTGCCGTCGTCGCCGCATTCACAAGCCAGCCCGAGAGCACGCCACCACCCTCACCACCCATAGCGGCGATGAGTATGCTAATCGGTTTCTGTGGCCTATCGCTCATCCCACCACCAGACGTCTGACCCTATCGAGGAAGCGATCGAGGAACCCAGGGTTCTCCACCACCTGCGTGCGGTAGAACGAAGGACAGAGGACGGCCGCAAGCGCCATCTCGCCACACAGCCCGCAACCGACGCAGCTCTCTGCTACCTTGGTCACTGGGTGATCGCGAAAGCCGTCCGGATTGTCGGCTACGCTGAGCGAGGGGCAGCCCGATAGGCGGATACAGGCGTGATCGCCCGTACAGGTCTCGGCATCGACACCGAAGCGCGTACGTACCACGCGCTTGCCCGCCTCAAGTTGCTCGCGAACCTGCGGCCTGATGCGGCGCTGGCGCGCCAGCTGGCATTCACCATCGGCGACAATGACCTTGAGCCCCTGGGCCTTGGTGGTTAGCGCCTCGCGCAGGCTGGCGATCATCTTGGCCACGTCATAGGTATGGATGGTCTTGATCCAGCGTACGCCCAGACCGCGCAGAGCCTCCTGGATACCCATGCTCGGCGCCGAACTTTTGCTCGACGGAATTGGCTGCCAGCCGGTCGCCGATGTGTAACCGTTCTTGAAGATCACCAGTACGCCATCATCCCTATTGAACTGCGTACTAGCCACCCCTGTAGTTAAGCCGTTATGCCAGAAGCCACCGTCACCCATGACGCTGATGACGCGCTTGCCAAAAGCTGGCGCAACGCCGGTCGAGCTGGCCAGGCCAAGCCCATATCCCAACACCGTGTTGCCGATGTTGAAAGGCGGCAGGGTGGAGAAGGTGTGGCAGCCGATATCAGCAGCGACATGCGTGGGCCCCAGCTCGCGCTCGACCATCTTCATAGCGCTAAACACGGGGCGCTCGGGGCATCCTGTGCAAAAGCTCGGTGGGCGCGCCGGAATCTCGCCGCCCAGCGCCTCGGCCGCTTTGGTCTTGAGATCACCGACGGCCGCCATGCGGCCGGTGCCTGACGCTGCCGCGCGCGTGAGGAATTCCTCGACGCCCGCCAACATCACCTCACCGGTATATTCGCCGGCCTCAGGCAGCACGTCCTTGCCATGCACGCGCGTATTGATGTCCGCCTTGCGCAAGGCGACGTTGACCGCCTGCTCTAGGTAGTCGGGATTGCCTTCCTCGACCATCAGCACCGCCCGCTTGCCGACACAAAAGCGTGTGATCTCCTCAGGCAACACCGGATAGGTCGCGTTCATTACGTAAAGCGGCACGCGGCTATTGCCGAAGGCATCTGCCATGCCGGTTAGTGACAAAGCCCTGAGTACACTATTTGTCAACCCGCCCTGAGTGATGATGCCGATATCGGACATGTCACCATCGAAGAACTCATTCAGCTCTTGTTCGGCGATGAAGCGGCGCGCAGCAGGTAGGCGCTGATCTATCTTCTGCTTCTCCTGGGCATAGGTCGCAGGGGGCAGGCATATGCGTGAATAGTCAAAGTCCGGGTTTTTCAGCACATGCCGGCGCGAGATGGGCGGTGCCACATTGTCTTTGGCCTTGAAGCGCCCGTGCACGTGGCAGGCACGGATACGCAATTCCAACATGGCCGGCAGGCTCGACACCTCGGACAGTGCGAAGCCTTGCTCGACCATGCGCACGATGGTCGGCAGATGCGGGCGCGGGTCGAGCAGGCACAACGAGGACTTCATAGCGAACGCGTGGCTGCGCTCCTGAATGATGCTGGCGCCCTCGCCGTAATCTTCGCCGATGACGATCAGCGCGCCGCCCTTGACCCCGGCGGAGCAGAGGTTAGAGAGCGCGTCGGAGGCCACGTTGGTGCCGACGGTCGACTTCCACGTCACCGCGCCGCGCAGGGGATAATTGATTGAGGCGCCGAGCATCGCAGCGGTAGCGGCCTCGCCAGTCGGCGTCTCCAAATGCACGCCTAGCTCATCGAGAAGGTCAGAGGACTGGATCATGACATCGAGCAAATGCGAGATCGGCGAACCCTGATAGCCGCCGACGTAGGCGACGCCCGACTGCAACAGCGCTTTCGTCACGGCGAGAATACCCTCGCCGTGAAAAACCTCCCCATCGCCCAGCCTGAGCTGTGCCACCTCGCGTGCAAACGATCGTTCCATCGCCTTTCCCGACCCCACTCGCCCGCGTGACCATACACAAAGCCGTGCGCGAAGGCGATTTGTGGCGCACGCAAGTTAACGGTGTAATGCCCTATCAGGGGAGGTGAGATGAGCGACATCCGCACGTGACTGGAAGCACTGGACCTTGGCGAGTATGCCGGGGCCTTCAAAACCGAGAACACCCCCCCCCCCGGAGCTGGTCAGTGATCTCGACGACGGCAACCTCAAGGATCTCGGCCTATCCATGGACCACCGTAAGTTTGTGCTGAAGGCCGCCACCTCGCTTGCGCGCCATTGGCAATTCCAGGGCAAGACCCGGGAAGCCCGTGACCTGCTCGCCCAGGTCTACGGTTGGTTCACCGAGGGCTTCGACACGCCCGACCTGGTCAACGCCAAGCCCCTCCTTCACGAACTCGCGACCGCCTAGGCGCGCCTTCGCCCGCCTGCTATAAGGCGCCTCTTACAAAAGAGCGGGAGTGCGCCGTGATCGATTTGTATTTCTGGCCAACGCCGAACGGGTGGAAGATCACCATCATGCTGGAGGAGTTAGGGCTACCCTACAAGGTCATCCCCGTCGAGATCGGCAAGGGTGACCAGTTCAAGCCGGAGTTCCTGGCCATTAGCCCGAATAACAAAATGCCTGCCATCGTCGATCTAGACGGCCCGGACGGCGAGCCGATCTCTATCTTCGAATCCGGCGCCATCATGATCTACCTGGCGGAGAAGACCGGCAAGTTGATGCCAGCGGATCCGCGCGGGCGCATCCGCGTACTCGAATGGCTGATGTTCCAGATGGGCACGGTTGGACCGATGCTGGGCCAGGCGCATCACTTTCGCAACTATGCGCCAGAGCAGATCGATTATGCCGTGAATCGATATACGCGCGAAGCAAGTCGCATCTACCAGGTCATCGACACGCGCTTAGCAGACAACACCTATCTCGCCGGCGACGAGTATTCAATCGCCGACATCGCGGTATGGCCATGGCTTTTGCCCCATCGCCAGGGTCAGGACCTCGCCGACCTCCCCAATCTCAAGCGTTGGCGTGACAACGTAAAAAACCGTCCCGCCGTCATAAAGGGCCGTGAGGTGATGAAGGACACGCTACCCGTCGGCGACGTCAAGGACGACAAGGAGCGCTTCTCGATTCTGTTCGGCGACAAGCAGTACACCACTCATTGAGAGACGCCGACGCACCGTCCGGTCGTTCCGGCCGGGGCCTCGCCCTGATGTTCGCCGCCACTATCGGCTTCAGTCTGATGCATGCCGCCATCCGGCATTTGTCGGGTCAGCTGCATCCCTTCGAGATGGCGTTCTTCCGTAACGTCTTCGGCCTGCTGGTGATGGGACCAATCCTGCTACGCTATGGATTAGCGCCCCTGCGCACAGCCCGTTTTCCCCTACACAGCCTGCGCGCCATCCTCAATCTTGTGGCCATGCTGTGCTTTTTCTATGCACTCAGCATCACGCCGCTGGCGGACGTCGCAGCGCTGTCGTTCATGGCGCCGCTTTTCGCCACCGTGCTTGCGGTCTTGGTACTTGGCGAAATCGTTCGTATCCACCGCTGGAGCGCCATTCTTTTCGGCTTTGCGGGCGCCTTCGTCGCCATCCGCCCCGGCTTTGAGGACGTCGGCCTCGGGCCCGTGCTACTGCTCGCCCAAGCGGCCGTGTGGGGCGCCACACTGATCGTCATCAAGATCCTGTGCCGCACGGAATCGAGTGTCACCATCGCCGCCTATACGGTACTGCTGATGATCCCGCTCTCGGCCGGCCCGGCGCTGATGCATTGGCAGACGCCAACGCTGGAGCAGCTCGCCTGGCTGGCACTGATAGGCGTGCTTGGCACCATCGCCCAGATGCTCATGACCCAGGCGCTCAAGGAGACCGAGGCGACGCTGGTACTCTCGCTCGACTTTTTCAAGCTCGTTTGGGCCACCATGCTCGGCTACTGGCTATTCGGCGAAGTGCCGGACGAGTTCACCTGGATCGGCGGCGTCATGATATTCGCATCCGCCACCTATATCGCCTATCGTGAAGCCCGCTTGCGCAAGATGGGATAAGCCTTATGGGACAACATACGACGGCAATGCTGATGATCGTAGCCATGCAGATGTGATTGGTCTCGGCCGTGTCCATCCAGGTGCTGGCGCATGCCGATCACGACGATGCCCTGTTCGCGCGTCTCGCCATCTCCCTGCTCGGTAGTGAATGGCTGAGCGGGTACGATTTCCTGACGCCCGTCAAGGAGCCAGTCTATCCGATGTGGCTCGCCGCGGTCTCCTCGGGGCCAAGCGCATGGCCTATCTCGCCCAATCGCCGCCACCACGGAATCAGACTTAACCGCTCACATTTTCCAAACCTTGGACTGACCCCCGGTGCAGTTACTCGTGATTTGTAGGGTAACTGGCACCAGTATCTGATACAGGCTAACGCATGAAGTAGCATGCAAATCTAAAAGGCTCGTTTCCGAACAACTAAGCGACTTCCAAAACCTGTCGTCAGCTCAATGAATGCCGAGATATTCTACAAGCCTTCAAGCTTCACCCGCTACCTCAGACGTCAGTCGATTGTGATGATTCCGGAGAACGTGAACTTGCCGGCTCTCCCAGTCGACAATGACTCGAAGACCATGTCTCCATTCCCTGATGCATTGGCGTATTTTCCGCTTCCTCCGCTGGCAATCCATTTCACCTGTTCGCCCGGGTGACGGACATATCCCAGTATCAGGTAGTCTGCCTCGGCATCGGAAATAATCATTGCTCCGTAGGCGCCGGTACGCTGTATGTAGCCGCAAGGATTCCCCCAATCTCCCTCTCCTTTTGACGAGTGATAAACGGCGTCAAGATCGATAACTGCGTGCAAGGCCGGGTTTGTTCTGTCCTTCGGCAAGTAGACGCCCTTTCCCTCCGCGACGCCTTTGGCATGAAAATCGGTTTCCTCGTTCTGGAGATCGGTAAAGGTGAGGTATGCAACACCTGCCATGTCGATATCTGCAGCGTTTGTAGGCACTGTTAGTACAGCAGCAAACACCACTGCCATCAGCACGGATATAATCGATAGTATTTTTTTCATGGTCCCCTCCCATAACGTTTGTCTTCGCGGCATATGGGTGCAAAGTAGCGTTGTGAACCGCCATTTTCCAGATGCCACTCATACTCGTAAAAACTATACCACAAATCCAGCGCCAAGAGTCCAAAACGGACTGGCGAAAATGCCGTGCATCACCCCAGAATGGCACCCGCTTCGGCGGATGTTTCTTTTTAATTCCGAATCAGTAGCACCCCTCACCCGTTCGGCAGACGCCACCCAGGATCATTGGTGAAGGTCTTGCGCAGGCTCGGCCCATCGCGCTCGGGCCGCCAGGCAGCGTCAAGAGCGTTTAGCACCAGACCCTGGATCTCGGCCGGCGTGAAATTGTGTACGTCGTGCAGAAGCACGTATTCCTCGACCAGGGTGTTGTGAAACATGCCGGGGTCGTCGGTGTTGATGGTCACAGGAATGCCGGCGTCGTGGTAGCGGCGCACGGGATGTGCGGCAATATCGGCAACCACGCCCGTCGCCAAATTGGATAGCGGACAAACTTCCAGCGGGATGCCACGCTCAACCAAAAGCGCAACCAGGCTGGGGTCCTCCTCGGACCGTGTGCCATGGCCAATTCTATCTACCTGCAAGGCCTCGACAACGCGGCGCACGCTGTCAGCGCCAGCCGCCTCACCGGCATGGGCGCCGGTCCTGAAGCCGCGGCGGCGGGCATCTTCATATAGCTCGGCATAGGGCTGGGGCGGAAAGCGGTGCTCCGAGCCGCCCATGCCGATGCCGACGATACCAAACTCGCGCGCCTCATCTGCTTCGGCGACGGTTCTGGCGCCGCTTTCCGGTCCCAGATCACGAACCAGGTCAGCGATCAGCCAGACTTCGACCCCGTCGACCCGGTCGAGACCGCGGCGAATGGCTTGCGCCAGTCCCGTAACACTGAGCTTATTACCGCTGAAACGCGCCGGAGAGAAAAAGATTTCGGCATAGTGGATATTGTGGCGCACCAGATCAGTCGCAGCCGCCTCAGCGATGAAAGCAAAATCGTCGTATTCCCGCAAAAAATTATTTTTCCACAACCAGGTTTCTATAAACTCAGAAAAATCGTTATATATCAATCTATCTTGTAAATGTTTTAATGTTTTAATTGAATCGTCACCATTGTATTTCTTAATCAGTTGAAACAAGGTGTCGAGCGGAATTGCCCCTTCCAAGTGCAGATGCACCTCGGCCTTAGGTAAGGCCTGTAGCCAAGCCTGAAGATCGAATTTGCTCATTGGGACTCTCGTTGGACCCGCGCACGCAAGCTCTTGAGCACAGAGCGTCGGCGTTTTATCTCGAGACGACGTTTGCGAGCCCCGACAGGCACACCGCGCCGACGGCGGGGCTTGGGCGGATCCGCCGCCTCGCGCACCAAGGCCACCAGCCTGTCAAGTGCATCGCGGCGATTGCGAGCCTGGGTGCGAAAGCGCCGTGCATCTATGGTCAGGACGCCACTGGCGTCAGCGCGCCGGCCGGCCAGCACCAGTAGACGCTCGCTGACCGCCTCGCTCAGCGAAAGCGATCCCGCGGCATCGAAGCGCAGCTGTACCGCGCTACTGGTCTTGTTGACCTTCTGCCCGCCCGGCCCCGAGGCACGTACGAAGCGCCAGACAAGTTCGTTCTCGTCCAGGCTGATGTGTTCGGTCACAACTATGGGCTCTGACATGATGCCCACTATATCGTCCTTAACGGGTGGCACCACGATCGCAATCCGTCCGTCCGGACGCTACCCTAGGGATAGAATGGAAGTACCAGCGCGCACAAAGAAGAGCGCAACCATAGACAACTCGAGGCGAGCCTTCCCATCGGCCGAATAGAACGAGGTGGAATGTCGGCTCGAGTCGTGTCGCGATAGGCGCCAGTAGCGTGTCACTCGACCAAGTATGAGCTTCCTAGGGGTTGTCGAATTCTCTTTTCGGTCCAAGGTAGTACCACCAGTTCAGAACCAGACAGACAAGGTAAAAAACCGCAAACCCATAAAGAGCGTATTGCGGCGTAGCCGCTTTTATCTGCTCACTGAACACCTGGGGTATGATAAAGGCGCCGTAGGCCGCTACCGCCGAAGTCCAGCCCAAGGCCGGTCCCGCTTGCTCCTTTGGAAAGATCATGGCAATGGTTCGGAAGGTCGAGCCGTTACCTATCCCGGAGCCGGCAAATAGCAGCAGAAAAAGCAGGAAGAACGGCACGAAGTAGTCTTCCGGCGTCGCAGATTGATAAGCAGCCTGCATGAAATAAGCCACGCCAAAGGCGCTCACGATCATCAGGACGGTGATGACCTGAGTGACCTTGGCCCCGCCGACCTTATCCGAGATCCAGCCACCGATGGGACGTATCAGAGCTCCGATGAAGGGGCCAAGCCAAGCGAACATCAGGGCGCTCGGGCCATTCGGATTGAGGGTGTCGTGCGTCAGGACGCCATCGACCTCAAGGTGCTGGTATCCGAAGATGACCTTTATGGCGAGTGGAAAAGCAGCTGAATAGCCAATGAAGGAACCGAAGGTCATGGTGTATATGACACTCATGACCCAGGTATGCTTATTCTTGAAAATTCCGTACTGGCGCCGAAGATTGTCTTTGACGAAAAAGCACACGTAGTAAAGCAGGAGGACCGTCGCGGCGATAACGCCGAGGAGTACGAACCACTTAGACCATATTGGCCAGCCCAAGCCGATCGGCGCCGGAAGAATCAAGAAGAGACCGCTGGCAGCAGTGACGAACCCTACCAAGAGCATCGCTGTGATACGGGAGAACGCACCCAGCGGACCGCCGGCTACTACCGGTGTCACATCCTGCGTTCGGATGTTGTTCATACCAAACCAACCGGCGAAGGCCAGCGGCACGAGAAGGATCAGCCAGACAAAGCCGGCGTTTTGAATCCAGGTTTGCGAGCCGGCCGGAATCTTGCCAACCAACGTGCCGGAGGTGCTTTGCAAGGTCATGGGATCGCCCGTCAGCGATCCAAAAACACCAAAAGTCATCACCAGCGGCACCAATATTTGCATGGTCGTCACACCGGCATTGCCGAGTCCCGCGTTCAGGCCGAGCGCCAGGCCTTGTACGCGCTTGGGAAAGAAAAAGCTGATGTTGGACATCGACGAGGCAAAATTGCCTCCGCCGAATCCCGATAGCAAGGCCAGCACTTGGAAAACCCATAGCGGCGTTTCCATGTCCTGCAGCGCGATGCCCGTCCCGACGGCTGGAATCATCAGTAGAGCGGTGGTGAAAAAGATGGTATTTCGACCGCCAGCGATGCGGATGAAAAACGTGCTCGGAATGCGGAGCGTAGCACCGCAGAACCCAGCGATCGCAGAGAGCATGAACAACTCGGACTTGGCAAAGGGAAAGCCAAGATTGAGCATTTGTACCGTTATGATGCCCCAGTACAGCCAAACCGCGAATCCGCAAAGCAAGCTGGGGATCGATATCCAAAGGTTGCGTCTAGCGATGCGCTTCCCGGTCGAACTCCAGAATGCATCATCCTCGACGTCCCATTTTTCGATATTAGTCATTTTACTTTCCCATTGCTTTGCTTGGCGTGACTGACCGTGCCTGTTCGAGCTCGCATCAGTCGCACCTGACCTCGGCTCCCTGACGCCTGTACCACCACCAGGTAACAAACAAACAAGCCAGGTAGAACGCTATGAAGAAGAATAGGGCCGACCGCGGGCTGCCTGTGTTCTCGATAGACACGGCAACCATTGCCGGAATGATGAACATCGCCAGCGCCCCGATCGAGGCGGTAAAGCCTAGCGCCACGGATGCTTCGATCTCTCCGGTCGATATGGAAGTATCTCGCGCGACCTCAGATTGGCTCACCGCTCGGCCCTCGTGAAGCTTGCGAAATACGGCCGGTACGAGATGGAAGACCGATCCGTTGCCGACGCCAGCGGTGAAGAACAGCGCCACGAAAACCAGGAAAAAACTGTTCGCGTCACCGCCGGACCCGGCCGGCAGACTCAGCAACAGACCAACCGCCGCCAGCGCCATGCCCGCAAAGCTCCAGACCGTCACTTTGGCCCCGCCGATGCGATCTGCCAGCCAACCCCCGAGCGGCCGAACCATGGCCCCCAGCAGTGGCCCGACGAAGACCCACCGAACCATCTCCGACTGTGGAAACAGGGCATAGATAAGGATGGGAAAGGCGACAGAAAAGCCGATGAAAGAGCCGAAAGTACCGGTATAGAGGCAGGCCAGAACCCAGGCGTGTTTGCGGCGAAAGATCACGGCCTGTTCCGCAAACGTCGCCCGCGCCTCGCGAATGTTGTCCTGGCCCAAGGCAGCGGCAAAGGTGGCGCCGAGTATAAACGGCACCCAGGCGAAGCCAGCATTCTGCAACCAAACCTTGCTCACCGCATCGCCGTCGACACGGGTCTGGGGCTCGCCGCCCAGGATGGTGAAGGCGCCGGCATAGATCACCAGAGGCACCACCGCCTGCACCAGACCGATGCCAAGATTTCCGATTCCAGCGCTCCAGCCCAGAGCGGCACCTTGCATGCGCTGGGGAAAGAATAAGCTGATATTGGCCATACTGCTGGAGAAATTACCGCCACCAAACCCACATAGTATAGCAATGATAAAAAATATGACGTAATCAGTGCTTGGATCCTGAACTGCCAAGGCCATCCACATGGTCGGGATCAGCAACGATGCGGTGCTGAACACGGTCCAGTTCCTGCCCCCGAAAACGGGCACGAAGAAGGAATAGAGCAGGCGCAACGCGGCGCCCGAAAGACCTGGTGCAGCTGCCAGCCAGAAAAGCTGACTTGTCGTGAACTCGAAGCCGACACGCGGCAATTCGACAACCACCACGCTCCAGACCGTCCACACTGCGAGAGACAACAGCAACGGCGGCATGGAAAAGATCATGTTACGCAGGGCAATAGCCCGCCCGGTCTTTTCCCAGAAGGCCCTGTCTTCTGGGCGCCAGTATCTCAGCCAGCTGCCGCGACGCTGCGCCGCTGCCTCCACCTCATCGCGGATCACCTGTTCCCGAAATTCGGTGTTATTTCGCAGCATTTCTAGGCGCTCTTGCCTAGCGGCAGCCCAGGTCCAGATCATCACCCCTGCAAGAACAGCATACATCACCATGAAGGTACTGCTGCGCACACCCGAGGCGTCCGCTGCGATTCCGAATATGATTGGCAAAGTGAAACCGCCGAGGCCACCAATCACACCGACCAGCCCACCTACCGCACCCATATTGCCAGGATATCCGTCGGCCAGACTGCGATAGACGCTGGCCCCGCCTATGCCCATGGCGATGCCAACAATAAAGATTAGGAAGGTGAAGAAAATTACGCTAACGGCAAGATTGAATGTAATATCGCCAGATATTCCATGAACGGTGAAGGTAGTTGCCGGGTAGGAGAGAAAAAACAGACAAATTATCGAAACCCAAAATACCCACCAAGTAACGTTATCACCGCCCCATTTATCCGAGAACCAACCACCCAGGGCCCGGATCACGCCAGCTGGCAGCGTAAATGCCAATGCGATATACGACGCCTGCATCAAGCTCAGCTCGTATTCCTGCATGTAGTATTTTGGCAACCACAGGGCCAACGCCACGAATCCGCCGAACACGGAGTAATAGGCAAGACCGTATCGCCACACTCTCTGATCCCGCAGAGGCACGAGTTGGTCGACAAGCCGCGGCAGATTTCCCTCTCGTCGACGCTCCTCCAGCAGCGGATCGGGATAGGTGAACAGCCAAAAAAGGATAGCCATCACCAGCATTACTACCGAGTAAATTTCCGGTACTGTGCGCCAGCCAAAGGTCACTACTATCAGCGGAGCAACTAAGTTCGTCACGGCCGCACCGGCGTTGCCGGCGCCGAATATTCCCATCGCCGTGCCTTGCTGCCGTTTGCTGAACCAAGCCGAGGTATAGGCGATGCCGATGGCGAAGGAGCCGCCGGCAAGGCCCACAAACAGGCCGATGATGAGGTATTGCCAATACTGATCCGCGAAAGCCAAGCCATAAGTCGACGCGGCAACCAGGAGCATCTGTATAAAGTAGACGATACGCCCGCCGAAACGGTCGGTTAGAAGGCCAAGTGGCAAACGCACCAAAGAGCCGGTAAGTATAGGTGTTGCAACCAAAAGCCCAAACTCGGTCTCGTTCAGATCGAGCTCACCCTTGATCTTGATGCCAATGATTGAAAACATCGTCCAAACCATGAAGTTGACCGTAAAGGCCACCGTACTCATGGTTAGGACGGTGTATTGTTTCCTTTTCTCGTAGTGAAAGCTATCGCTGGGCATCTGCGCCGAGCTCTTTAGTAAATTTTCATCAGCCTCTTATTTTTTTAGTGCAACGTATCGTCTCATAGAAATAAATGGCCTCGTAAAGTATGCGAATGGATAGCTGAATATATGCACCAGCTTGGTGAAAGGTAGATAGCTGAAAAAGATCAATGCAACAATTACATGCAGCTGGTTCACCAACGGAGCACCCGCAATCATGGAAGCATCGGGCTGCAGCTTGAAAATGCTGCCGAGCCATGGTCCAACCGAATAGGATATTCCGAAAAGCCTTTCGACGGCAGACTGATAAAGCCCGAGACCACTGATTAAGATCAAGAACAGTAGGATGATATAATCATCCAGCTTGCTCATGGCCCTCACTTGCGGAATGGCCATTCTCCGTAGGAAAGCCCAAACAATTCCATAGAAAAACAGAACGCCGCCACCAAGTCCCGCCCATTGGAAAAAGTTGACCCAGGACGCCAGGTTGTAAGCACCACCGATAAAGCCGATGATGTGCGCGAAAAACAGGATGATTATGCCCCAGTGCAGGCACAAGGACGCTGGGCCAATCGATGCCCTACCGAAGAATCCGGTGGAGCGGGTAGTCCATAGGTAGTCACCGCGGACGGACAGATCCCACTTGCCGCGATAGCTGCTCATCATGCCGCTACAGCCGCGATATATCGTGCCACCAACCAAAAACAAGATGGCGATGTACGGCAGTCCAATGAAAAAGAAGTTCTCCCACATAGCTATTCACCCTGTGTTTAGTTTATTCCCACGTGGGTTGCGCTCTTTTCAATACTTATGACATTTGCTAACGCATCGAGCAGGTGTAGATACGGCGTCTCCAGCTCCTCCAGACGGTGGCGCAGCGGAGGCAGAAACGGCAGGAAATACTCGTTGATGAGCTTATCTCGTATCGGGTCCTCCATGGACTCGGTGCTCAGTGCAAGAAAATCCACCATCATTGGCAGGTAGTCAGGCAACTCTATTCCATTCGGCTGCCGACCAAAGTGCTTGTAGATACCGACCAGGTCGATCATGTAGCCGTTCCTGTCGGAAATGGCAGCACTGGCACAGGTCTTGGGCTCGTCGTATGTGTGACTCCCCAGATACAGAGAACACTGAGGATCCAACTCGAACAGCTCGATATACTCTTCCTCCGAGATATCGTTCTCACCGAGAAACGTGGAGAGCAGCGTGGCGCTCGGCGCGTCGATGGCCCGCAACCTCTCAATAACCTCTGCAGCGATCTTTCTGCCTTCATCACGCTCCGCATCCGAATCGGGCGGGCTGCACCACAATTCCGCTATGAGAGCGTAAACCTCTCCCAGGGTCTCGGTTTCAGCCATATTATTCATAGTCTTTCGATTCTGTGTGATACGACTTGAAATAACTCTTTCTGCGCTTCAACGGCGACCATGGTGTCATCTGGTCGAACCCAGCGACGCCACGCTCCGTATAGGGACTGATGTCCGCGGATTCGCGCTTGGTCGTCGGCACCACGAAGCGCTCATCGTAGAATGCCAGGGACAGCGCCCGCACAATTCCATTGGCGTCCTCTTCGCTCAGACCGACCTTGTCGAGCACTTCCTTATTCGGCGTGCCATCGACCCTTATGCTTCGCTGGTAGTGCCGTATCGCGAGTTGTCGCAGCAGCGCAGTCTTCACCACGTCCTCGTTTCCGGCGCCGAACATGCTGGCGAGATATTGTAACGGCACCCGAAGCTTCTCGAGCTCGTCGAGCGAAAGCAGCGGGCCGTCCGACGGCTTCTCCATGTCGAAGACATCCTCGCCGCTTGGTGAATCCTTTCCGGCGCTGGTTATCATCGGCGCCAACGGCGGTATGTAGAACAGGCTCGGCATGGTCCGGAACTCGGGGTGCAGCGGCAGCGCCAACTTCCACTTCTTAATGATCTTGTAGACCGGTGAGCGTTGCGCGGCGTCGATCCAATCATCGCTGATGCCGCTTTCCTTGGCTGCCGCGATCACGGTCTCGTCGAAGGGATCGAGGATCACCTCCCTTTGGGCCTCGACCAGATCCTTGTCATCGGCCATTGCGGCTTCCTCTACCCGATCTAAGTCGTAGAGCAGAACACCGAAAGAGCGAATCTTGCCGACACAGGAATGGAAGCAAACCGGAGGCAGACCCGACTCGATCCTCGGATAACAGAGAATACATTTCTCCATCTTGCCGCTAGACCAATTGTAATACGGCTTCTTGTAGGGGCAGGCCGAAACGCAATAACGCCAGTTTCGGCACCTGTTTTGATCGATGAGAACGACACCGTCTTCCTCCCTCTTGTAGGCGGCCCCCGATGGGCAGGAACCAACACAAGCCGGATTGAGGCAGTGATTGCATATGCGCGGAAGATAAAAATAAAAGACGTCTCTGAACTTTAGTACCGCCTCCTTTTCGCGCTCGCTCATCTCGTCAAAGTTCACGTCGTGCTTACCGGTGATGTGGGCACCGCCGGCATTGTCTTCCCAATTCACACCCCAGTTGATGGGGATATCCTCCTCCTCGGTGACCATGGATTTCGGCCTGCCGACAGGTTGCTGCGTCGATTGCTCGGAGGAGTGGAGGTCATCATAGGTGAAGGTATAAACGTCGCCGTCCCCATAGTAGTCGGCCATCTCCGGCGTGTGGGGGTTCATAAAGAGATTGGAGAGCATGTAGGCCTTACTGCCATAGCGCAGTTTCAGCTTGTTGCCATTCCGCACCCATCCTCCCTTCCATACATCCTGGTTTTCCCATTGCTTGGGATAGCCGATACCTGGCTTGGTCTCGACGTTGTTCCACCACATGTATTCGGCGCCTTCCCGGTTCGTCCACACATTCTTGCAGGCGACCGTGCAAGTGTTGCAGCCGATACACTTCTCCAGGTTGAACGTCATACCGATTTGAGCTTTGACTTTCATGGTCTTCACCACTCATTCACTTGGCAACTTATGGAGTTCGCTTTCCTGATAGATCGGTCTGTTCTCAGACCCCAAGGGCATTTTTCGAATTATCACCCCATGGTCGCGTTCGGACGGACTCGTTCCCCAATAGTTTATGTAATAGGAGAATTGGGCATAACCGCCGATCATCGTCGCCGGATTCATCAGGATTCTCGTGGTGGCATTGTTGTTTCCGCCGCGCAGGTCCGAGGCGCCGTGCTTCTTGGCAAGCGGCGACAGCGGAACGTTCACATGGCGTTCTACCTGATGGTAGGTGATAGCCATGTTGCGCGGCACCTGATGGCTTACGACCGCTCTTACAACTTCGATGCCGTTCTCGCAGAACATCTCGACCCAGTCGTTATCGCGCACCTCTATTTCTGTCGCATCGTCGGGATTCAACCATACCGTAGGCCCGCCCCGCGACATGTGCATCATGGGCCAATGGTCTCGGAACGAGCTGTGTATCTGCCATTTCCCATGCGGCGTGATGAAGCGGAATATCTTCGACTTTGGTCCGGCTTTGGCCAAATCGATATCGCCGATCGCGACCATGTCCAACGGCGGCTTATTCGTCGGCAGCGCCTCTCCGAGTTCCCTGATGCCCTCGTGGTCGTAATAGATCTCCTGGCGTCCGGAAAGCGTGTGCCACGGCTTCAGCCGTTCCACGTTCATGGTCCAGGGGCCAAAGGTTCGCTGCTTGCCGTCCGAGTCGTGCAACAACGCGCTCCATTGTGGCGTGATATGGATTCTGCGCGGCTGGGAAATGATATCCTTGTAGTGGACTTTCCGGTTCTTGACCGACTCGACCATATCGGCCATCGGCAAACCGACCTTCTTTTCCATTTCCTTGAAAAAGAGGTGCGACAGACGGCCGTTAAGCTCAGGAGATATCTGCAGAATTAGCTCGCACGCCTGCTCAGGTTTTTCGAAATAGACGCGGTCGTTCTTCACGTCTAGCGCCTGGTTGTGCTTGAGCTCCTCCTCGACGATAGGCGTCAAATCGGCGTATTGGCCTTTCGAGCCATAGCCCTTGGGCTTGCTGACCAACGGGCCGAGCGAGACCATTTTTTCGTAAACCTTAGTATAGTCTCTTTCGACGATAGCGATGTTCGGGAAGGTCTTGCCCGGGACCAGCTCGGTATCGCCGTTTTTCCAGTCCCTGACCTCGCCCAATGGCTGAGCGAGCTGGTCTGGACTGTCCATCCACAAGGCGTTGAAGACGATATCCTTGACCGGCTCAGGAAAATGCTTCTCAGCCATTTTCGAGAATTTTTTGGCAATGATCCTGAACGCATCCCAGTCGTGCTTAGCCTCCCACGGCGGCTGCGTTGCCGGCGTCAGGGGATGCACGAATGTGTGCATGTCGCCAAAGGTGACATCGTATTTCTCGTACCAGAAGGCGGCCGGCAGAACGACATCAGAATAGTTAGCCGTCGAATCCATTCGAATATTGAGGTTCACCAGAAAATCAAGCTTGCCGACCGGCGAATCCTCATGCCACTCGATTTCCTTGACCAAATCTTTTGCCGGCTCCTCGTCCCAGAGCACATTGTTGTGCGTGCCGAGCCAGTGCTTCAGCGCCAATTCATGCCCCCGCATGCTGGTGCCGATCAGGTTGCCGCGGTAAACGGTAACCATTTTTAGGCGGTTCTCGGGCGCATCCACGTCATTGATCGCGAAATTCAGCTTGCCGCTCCTGAACTGCCCGGCGACCCAATCCTTCACCTCTTGGTCGGAATTGCAGCCCGCCTTGACGGCATCCTTGTAGAGTTCCATCGGGTTGGTCTTGTCGACCTGCGGGAAGAACGGCAGCCATCCCAGTCTCACGGCGAGGGAGTTCATGTCGGCGGCGTGGTTGAACTCGGGAAGCTTCTTCGCCCCCGTGGACCACTGGGTGTCGAGCGACATGTTGTCGTAGCGCCATTGCCCGGTATGGAAATACCATAAGGAGGTGGTGTTCATCAGGCGCGGTGGCCGCGACCAGTCGAGAGCGCCGCTGAGATTGACGAAGGCCGCGTTTAGGCGCGTGTGCTGAGTGCCGACATAATGGTTGAAATTTCCGCCATTGACACCGTTGCAGCCGCAAAGCGCGAGCATCACCGCCTCGTTGCGATAATACAAAGAGGCACCGTGATAGAAGTGCTGAATTCCCGGGCCCGTTATGAACAGGGACTTGCCCTTTGTCTTTTCGGCATTGTCGGCGAATTCCCTGCCCACCTGGATGGCGAGGTCGCGGCTGACGCCGGTCTGTGCCTCCTGCCAGGCCGGGGTATACGGTTTGGGGTCGTTGTAGTCTTCGGGATAATCGCCGCCCAGCTCGCCTCTTGCCACGCCGGCTTGTGCCATCAAAAGATCGAAGGCGGTGGTTACGACCAATTCTTTACCATCGTTCGTCCTGATGGTCTTGGCCGGAACCTCGCGCAAGAACTCTACGGCTTTCTGGCCTTTACCTTCGGTCTTACCCATGTCGATATTGAAGGTATCGGTGAAGTTACTGAACGAGACCATGGCATTCCGGTCTTCGTTACCGAGGAGTGTCAGGAGCGGATCGAACTCCTCTTGGGTAACCGCGTTCTTCAGCTGAAGATTCCAGTTGCCGGTCGGCTCTTTCTCCCACCTGAAACCGACCGAGCCCGTGGGAAGGTGCAACTTTCCCTCGCCGTCGGTCATGATTAGCTTCCAATCGGCGTTTTCCTCACCAGCATATTCGGCAATGTCGGAGGCCCGCACAAAGCGCCCCATCTGATATTTGTCACCGTCCTTATCGAGCACGACGAGGAATGGCTGGTTGGTATATTGCTTCACGTAATCCGTGAAATAGGGCGTTTCCTTATCGACGTAGAACTCCTTGAGGATGACGTGGATGCAGGCCATGAGATAGGCGCCGTCGCTCCCGGGCACAAGCGGCACCCAGGTGTCGGCATATTTCGTCACGTCGGAATAGTTGGGCGAGAGAACCACAATCTTGGAGCCACGGTATTTCGCTTCGGAAAGGAAATGCGCGTCCGCGGTGCGGGTCATATTTATGTTCGAGCCGGCGACAACCCAGTAGGTGCCGAGATACCAGTCAGAGCTTTCGCAATTTTCCGTCTGATCTCCGAACATCGAGGAAGAAACATGTGGAAGGTCGTGGTACCACTCATAGTAGCTGCAATAAATACCGCCAAGCAAATTATTGTACCTGTGACCAGATATAAAGCTTAGCAGACTCATGGCGGGAATGGGAGAGAAGTTGGCCATGTGGTCTGGGCCATGCTTCTTGATGGTGTGGATTTGAGCCGCCGCGATAAGCTCCGTCGATTCGTCCCAGCTGACCCTCTTCCAGCCCGCTTTTCCTCTCGCGGCCTTGTACTTCTTCGAGCGCTCCTCGTCTTCGACGATGCTGGCATAGGCCTCGACTGGATCCTTGCCGCTCTTGCGCTCTTCGGCATAGAAATCCCACAACACCTTACGTACGTACGGAAATTTCGGCCGCAAGGGGCTGTAGGGATACCAGGAAGCCGTGACGCCTCTTTGGCAGCCCCTAGGCTCTACGTTCGGAATATCAGGATCAATCTGTGGATAGTCCGTTTTTTGCAGCTCCCAGCATATTAGGCCGTCCTTTACGAAGACTTCCCAGCTGCAGGCCATCGAGCAGTTCACACCATGACCCGAGCGCACGCTGTAGTCATAACTCCATCGTTTTCTGTAAAACTCCTCCCACGATCGAGAAGCCTCACTAACACTAAACCACTTGCTGCTATCTCTCATGACAGACCTTTTGATTCACTTTCGGTTTTTCTGACTCTTTAAATTATCTTACGTCTACTTTCTTTTTCTTACTTACTATAAACCCTACAAAAGTTAGTCCGAGCAATAGCGCTATGCTTATGGCCAGTGTAGGAACATATTGATGGGGAAGGCCAACCGTCACTACAGTTTGCTGTTCCGTGCTCTTTAAATAAGTGATGACTGCGGCCACTTGCTCATCTGTTAGCGGAAGCTGTGGCATCGGCATATCGTCAGCTTCCTGCAACAACTGCATCGCGATCGGGTCGTTTTCAGCGATCAGCGCCTCAGGGTCCTTGATCTGTCGCTCGAGCCAAGCAGCTTCCCGGCGTGACGTCACGCCTTTCAGATCAGGTCCTATCAATTTACCTTCGCCAATCGTGTGGCACATTGTGCAAAATTCGGCGAAAACTTCCTCGCCGTCCTCTGCCGCCTCGCCATGATTGATCGACCCCGCCCAAGCGGCAATCATCAGGATGCCTAACGTAGGAATCCACCATCTGCCTGATAATCCAACACTCATTTTCGCCAACATTTCAATTCGCCGAGTCGATCGGCTCTGTTTTTGCCAAACCCACATTCCCCGGACCGACAACGCCGCTCACCCGCTCTAGGAACTCGTTCAATTCCACCAGATGCTGGAAATAGGCCTCCTGCCCCCCCTGAACGTGGCGGATGTGTCCCCGCCATATCGGTTCGCCGTTGGTTTCGCGTTCAAGGCGAATCCGAGCCACAAAAGAAATCTGTCCTCGTTGTTTAGGCATTCAGAACCGACTCACACAGATTACAGTGGAGTGCGTAACATCCCCCGGTAACACACCAGTAACAGCCAGCTGATGCGCGGCCCGAAACAGTGCCCGCCAATAGCTGGCAACGGCCATGGCCTGAAATACTGGAACGTGATGACGCGTTCGCCGGGGTCGGCCCTATTGGGCTACCTAGCCAGGCTTGGTCGCTGAGACAGAGCCCTTTCCGGCAATGATCTGGCGGTAGAGCTTCTGCGTCTCAGGCATCGGCTCAACACCAAGCTCAGTGGCCAGAATCTGCCGGCAGTGGTGGTATTGGGCACGTGCCGAATCGATGTGGCCGAGAAAAGCGAGATATTCCATGAGCGCGCGATGAATGCCTTCGCGACACGGATCGACCACCAGGATAGCGCGGCACACGCCCACCGCCTCGGCGTATTGGCCAAGCTTGACGTGGCATTCCGCCATGTCGGCCGACATTTCCAAGTGAACCTCTCGGAAACGTTCACGCTCCTCGGCACACCAGTCGGCATGAATATCCTCTTCCATGTAGTCGCCGCGATAGAGGCGTTGCGCCTCGCTGAAATGATTTAGCGCCATTTCCCAGCGCTGCCGGTCTCGACAGCCGACACCCTTGGTAATACATGCTTCATAGGCCTGGGAATCGAGCCAGATGGCCTCGCGACGAAGCAAATACGCCTTGCCTGTGGTCTCCACGATTTCCTCGTGGATGCCGGCGGCTCGCAACTCGCGTCGCAAGGAATATACGGTGACTTTGAGGCGCTTCCAGCCGGTGCCCTCGTCGGTTTCAGGCCACAGCACATCGATTAGAATCTCGCGTGGCAGCGCTCGACCCGCGTTAGCAACCAGGAGCTTCAGGAGGGTCAGAGCCTGTTTGCGCTGCCAATCCTCCACTTTGAGACCGCGGGCTCCGGTGCTGAGGCGGAACCGGCCGAAGGTGAAAATCTGCAACCGGGTGTCAGCCAACGGCCGTTCGCTCTTATCCTTGCCGTTGTGCAAGAATATGGTTGCAATCCCTGTGAGTTCATCGTCGCTTCGTACCCGCCTCGCCGTGACCACCGAGGTAATGTCCAATGGTACCCAATGATGGTCCTTATGACGCGCCCGGCAGGACACCGCCTCGAACGGCTGAAATTGCCTGAAGCAACGGAGCCCCTCACAATCGGGGACGCAGAGTGGCTCGCCATCGGGCAAAACGGCTCGCAGCACATCGGAGCAAGGCTTGCCAATGACTTCACGACGCGTGTGGCCCAAAAGCCGCCGCACCCGGAAATTCCAGGCCACAATCCTCTGATTACCGTCAATGGCAAAGGCGCCATCTGACGCACTATCGACCAAGTAACGAGCATCCATCACGATGATGCCCCCAACCACCAACCAACTACGCGCGCAAACCCAATCGAGCCAAACTAGCGCGAACAGACCCCACGGCGTTCGAAGCAGCATACGCAACTCGCCGCTTTAGTCTTTGATCGAGATTAGTCTTGCGGTCACGGACCACGTCACCGCCAATCGATTTCCTGTAGCGATTGTTGGCGCCACGCTTGGCGCACCCATGGACGCGGGATGCGGTCCAAGCTTCCAATTATTACGCCGAAGCCGGAACGGACTGCTAATAACGATATGACAATATGCAGTTTTGACATGCTTTGGTTGCACTCGATCAAGGCGCGAACCCTACTGGGAAACCTGACTTTCAGAAAGGCTCCACAAGGTCTCGATGCTCGGTATACTGCCTTTATATATTTACAATTTCGTGCGATATTTTTTTTGGACAACTCGCGGAAAACTAGCTGTGTTTGTGCTGCGGGTTCACCGGTGTTAGGAGGTTCGGCGTGAACTTGATTGACGCACTTCTAGGCGAACATGGCGCGTTCAGCGTGTTGTTCGATACTATCGAGAAGGTGGCCAAAACAGACGGGGAATTAGCACAAATCGAGAGTGCGACAACGATTTTGACAGCCGAGTTGCTGTCGCATGCCAAATTTGAGGAAAAATCGCTTTTCCCTGCCCTCAATCCACACTTGGCAGATGGCAATATAATTACTGATTTATACGCAGAACACCAAGCGATTCGGGATGGGCTGGAACAGATACAAGACGCGCTAGACCTCCGCGGAGCGGTGGATGCCACGCAGCAAACCTTACTGATCGCGCGCAAGCACTTTCGAAAAGAGGAAGAAATTCTTTACGTCACAGCCCGTCGGGTTCTGGACGATGATGCACAATCCCGTCTCGCCGAGACATGGGCGGCCGCTCGGTCTGTGAACATCAGCTAATACCAAATTTGGATCCATTCAAAAATCTATTTTCGTACCCATAATGATGAGCGAATTTAGAGCATGCTTTTTGAAAAGACGATTCTCAAGCGACGACTCGGCGACGAGTTCCTTCATGTCGCGCATCTCCCAACGGACAAGCAAGCGCAAGACAGAGTTCGCCTATTGCCGCGACCTCGAAGGCCACAAGCCTGTCTTTTTTTACATGTCCAGATGAGGCTCTATAGCACGTCCTTGTTGATGACGTTGGCAGGGTCCAGCGCGCCGTCGAAGCAGTCGGCGACATTCTTGGCGGCCCAATAACCCATGCGGTAGATAGACTCTTCCGAGACGCCTGCCGAATGGGGACTGACTAGGATGTTGGGGGCGTGAAAGAGTGGATTGTCGGGCGTTGCCGGCTCGACCACGAAAGGATCGATGCCAGCGCCGGCGATGGTTCCGGCCTCGAGCGCCTCTACCAACGCCGCCTCATCGATGATGCCGCCGCGCGCCGTATTGACCGCATAGGCGGTCTTCTTCATAGCGCGAAGTTCAAGGCCTGAGACCATGCCCGTGGTCTCCTCGTTCTTGGGGCAGTTGACGGAGAGAAAATCCACATCTGGCAGCGCCGCATGCCAGTCCTCGACGGGGATGGCGCCGGCGGTGGCGATGGCATCCTGGATGACATAGGGGTCGTGCACCAGCACCCGCATATCCATGCCCAAACAGCGCTTGACCAGGCGTCGGCCGATGCGCCCGAAGCCGAGGATCAGCACCGTACGCTCGGCTAGGTCTATCGGTGGTGCGTCGAAACGGATGCCCCAGTTGCCCTCACGCACCTCGCGGTCGTAGGCCACCGTGTGCTTGGCCAACGCCAGCATGAACATCAAGGCATGCTCGGCAACAGTGACCGAATTGGCGGTGCCGGCGATAGCCAACGGAATGCCGGCGCGACTCAGCGCCTCGACATCTACCGCGTCATAGCCGACGCCGAAGCGCGAGACGATCTTGAGCTTTGATGTCGCCTCGACGATGCGCGCGCTGAACGGAGCGATGCCGAGAATAGCACCATCGTAATTGCCGATATGCTGCACCAAATTGTCTTCAGACAGTTCTGTAAACACGTCACATTCGATATCGTCACGCCCCGCAAACACCGCCTCGATCCCTGCTGAGACCCGCATCTGCACCATCACCCGCTTCATCATTCCCGTCGCTCCTATAAGGCTGAAAGTCGAGCCTAAAACCTAGTGCATGTCAGGCGATACGCGAACCCTTTCTCAGTCCGGTGACTTCCTCTAAGCAATTGGTCCTCCCCCACTGAGTTATTCCATGTCTTATCATTAGGAATTGGAGAGGAATCAATCATGAGGCCGTATATTTTGTGACCCCAGACGTAAGTTCACTCACCTTATTTCCCGATTGTCTTCACGAAAAAATAGGCCCCGCAAACAAGCGGGGCCAAAACGGTATGTTGTTTGAATGACGCAATTCACCCTCTGCACCAAAGGGCCATGAGTAGAGCGCCACCTTTGTGTGCGTCTAGTCGGGTCAGTACTCGCCTTCATCCACGCACTCGTTGTAGTTGGCAATCGGATCGGACCGACAGGACGAACTTTCGACCGCCGGCGGGGGCACCCTTGGCAGCCTCGCTGAGCCTCACACGCGATGTCGGCGTGGCCGTGTTTCTACCCCGCTAGAACAGCGAGGCCGTGCAGTGACAGCTCGATGAGATCGCCTCCCAGGTCAGCCAAGGCGCGTTCGCCGTGGTCCTTCTCGATCAGCCCTCGATCATCATGTCCATCAGCACCAACAAATGGGCTCATAGGTCTGGCCAATGCAAAATAGGCATTAGAGAGTAAATATTAGAGAGCATCGCCCAAAGCCAGCGCCTGTGCTATCTCCTGATACATTCGGATGGGTGGCCGAGTGGTTGAAGGCACCGGTCTTGAAAACCGGCAGACGTGCAAGCGTCTCGTGGGTTCGAATCCCACCCCATCCGCCAGCCTTTCTTTTAACATGATAATTTAGCTATAATACTTTGAAACAAATGATATTTCGTACTTTTATAATGCAAAGCTATTATGCCTACAGATGATGGGATCAAACGGTAGACAGAATTATTTTTATAGATTTTAGTCAATTATTTAGGGCCGAGACCTTACTCGTTGCCTGACACAAACTCTCTCTGTCACCCACCGTCGTTGACATTCAACTTTCTCTGTGACACGCAACTAGCCTAAGAGGTGGTGTTAACTGTTGGGAGGAATCCAATGAAGGTTTCTACAAATTTTAAGGGAGGTCGACTTGGCGTCCCAGGCTTAGCGTTGGCGGTTGCTGTATCGCTTGCGGCTTCTTCCGCGCACGCGGGAGCCGGCAAGGAATGGACGGTGTTCGGCGGCGACTCGGCAAATACTCGGTACAGTACCTTGGATCAGGTCAACACCGGGAATGTCACTAATTTGAAAGTTGCGTGGATGCATTCCATGGGAAGCGTGCTTTCCCAGGAAACGGCACCCTTGATCATCGATGGTGTCATGTATCTCAGCACGTCTTCGGGACCGGCCTACGTCTTCGCGATAGATGCCGCGACGGGCGACACTCTTTGGGCGCATCAGCCCGATATGCCATCCGACTATCATTCCGTCGTCTGCTGCGGTGAGGCCAACCGCGGTGTGGCCTACGCGAACGGACGCATCTTCTTCGGCCGTCTCGACGCCATGCTGGTTGCCCTAGACGCCAAAACCGGCGAGCAACAATGGCAGACTGAGGTCCGTCCCTATGCAGACGGTTTCTCGCTGACTTCTCCGCCCATCATCGTCGGAGACAAAGTGATCACCGGCCATTCCGGTGGCGAGTATGGCGTGCGCGGTTCGATCCAGGCCTATGACCAGGCCACGGGCGAACTGATCTGGCGCACTTACACCATTCCCGGTCCGGGCGAGCCTGGTAACGACACCTGGAAGGGTGACTCGTGGCAGACTGGCGGCGGCACGGCTTGGTTGTATGGCTCCTACGACGCCGATCTCAACCTGATTTACTTCGGCACCTCCAATGCTGCCCCTTGGGGCGGTCAAAACCGTGGTAACGACTCGTCTGACATCGGGCAATACACCAACGAGGGCAGCGCGTCACAGCTGGCGCTCGATCCCGACACCGGCAAACTCGTTTGGGCCTATCAGATGACCCCGCATGACGTGTGGGATTATGACGGCGTGAACGAAGCGGTTCTAGTGGACCTTAATATTGGCGGCGGCAACGTTCCTGCGTTGCTCAAAGCTGATCGCAACGGGTTCTTTTACGTTATGAATCGCGCGAATGGTGATCTGGTTTCGGCCGAGCCGCTCTCGTACATCAACTGGGCATCGAAGGTCGACAAAGAAACCGGACGGCCGGTGGAGAACCCGACAATGGAATTCCGGCCTCAGCTCGACAAATGGGCGCGCGGCATTTGCCCCAACCTTATCGGTGGCAAGAACTGGATGCCCATGTCCTACAGCGAGCAAACCGGACTAGTGTACGTGCCGACCTTTAATCTGTGCATGGACATGGTCAATCGCGAGCAAGAGTTCGTCAAAGGTTCCTTCTACTTGGCCCAGGAGTTCGATCTTGCGATCGCAACACCTGGCATGGAAAACGCGTTGGGCGAGTACAAGGCTTGGGATCCGGTGAACCAAAAGCTGGTGTGGAGCATCAAGGAAGAGCTTCCTTTCCTTGGCGGCGCTTTGACCACCGCCGGTGGGTTGCTGTTCTATGGCAATCAGGCTGGTATCCTAAAGGCCGTCGATGCCTCCAGCGGAAACATACTTTGGAGCTTCAAAGCTGACTCTGGTATCAGCGCCCCACCGGTCACCTACGAGTTGGGTGGCAAGCAGTATGTTTCGATTGTCACAGGCCGCCTTGTGGGTCCGCCGTCGTTCTTTGGCGATCTGGGTCAGCGCGTGATTGACGCATCACCTCCAGGTGGCACTCTGATCACCTTTGAGCTTGGTGGCTGATCAGCGTAATCCTGAGTTTGGTAGCTAATCGGCATAGTCCGGCGCGCATCGCGCGCGCCGGACGCTGACCGGCCCGCTACCGCATATAATCGCGGGGGTCCGGACCAATCCGGTTCGGCTCCCGCTTTTGCTTTTGCAATGAGCCTTGGTGCCTTATGCTCTCGGGCGACCGATATCCACAAGCCAACAAACGCCAAAGACATGAAGACATTATCAAAATTTGCTACAGCGCTAGCCGTGACTCTTTGCCTTACCGGAGCGGCAATGGCGGATGCCGAAACGCCTCCGGTCAACCCCTTCTCGGGGGATGAGAAAATCATTTCCGAGGGGAGGACACTGTTCAACATTCATTGTTCCCATTGCCATGGCCCCAATGCGGCACAAGGCGAGCGTCCGCGTGATCTTCGGCGCCTTACCTTGCGCTACAGAGAGAATATTACTCAGATTTTTCTGACTACGGCCATGAATGGCAGACCCGATAAGGGCATGCCGCCATGGAAAGAGATCCTCGAAGAGGAGGCCTTGTGGAAGGTTTTCACCTTTCTCGAAACCGTTCAGAAATAACACTGTCGGCGACAATACGCGGGTCAGGATCACTCAAACGTGATGGATCAGGAAACGAGCCACGAGGGAGGTGTGCACCCTAGCGAGCAGCAGCAAACCTTTGCCACGCTTCGAAAGTATCTTGAGGGCGGCATGGTCGGGCAATCACGAACAGTGCTTAACCTAATGATTGCACTGCTTTCCGACGGTCACGTTTTGCTTGAGGGCGCACCAGGACTCGCGAAGACGCGCGTGGCGAGACTACTCGCCAACTCGGTCGAAGGAATTTTCCACCGCATTCAGTTTACCCCCGACTTACTTCCATCCGACCTCACCGGGTCGATGATCTATGATCAGCGGGAGCACCGTTTCAATTTTCAGACCGGTCCGCTTTTCGGAAACTTTATCCTTGCCGACGAAATCAACCGTGCGCCCGCGAAGGTTCAATCTGCGTTGCTAGAAGCGATGGAGGAACGGCAGATAACCACTGGCAAGACAAGTCACCTCCTTGAGCAACCTTTCTTCGTTATCGCCACCCAGAATCCCATCGAGCATGAAGGCACCTGGGAGTTGCCCCAGGCGCAGCTTGACCGGTTTCTTCTGCATGTAGTGGTGGACTATCCCTTGAGCGACACTGAGCGGAACATTCTCGATCTTGCTATGCGTGAGGCTGCGACGGACGGCTTCCCGGCGCCCGAGCGCTTGATTGCCAAGAGCGAACTCGCCGAGGCGCGGAGCGAGGTTCTTGCGGTTCACGTTTCCGAGCCGGTGCGGGATTATGTGGTGCGCCTGGTCGCCGGCACGCGCGGTGACCCCGAACCATTGGAAGGCGTGGGTGAGCATTTGTCGCATCCGGTAAGCCCGCGTGGTTCTATTTGCCTTGTGCGCGCGTCGCAAGCACGGGCCTGGCTGGTTGGGCGTGATTATGTTGTGCCCGAGGACGTTGTTGACCTCGCGCCCGACGTATTGCGCCACCGTATCGGTTTGAGCTACCGCGCCGAGGCAGAAGGGGTGGAGCCCGGCGAGATTATCGACGCGCTGCTCGAACGCGTCCCCGTCGTCTAAACGGCTCGAACGGTGATAAGCCGGGCGCGATCACAACACCGAACCAATCCCTCCGCCTTGACGCTTGGCGAGCTTATCCCGGCGCAGGGGCGCCGCCATCGCGGACACCTGGCGCCGGGGCAACGGTTTCCCTCCGGGATGCGCCCTAGTCGACGCCGCGCGCAAGGTGTCGACTTAGATAGCATTGGCCCTTACGTGATTGGCGACGACCTTCGCTTCATGGATTGGCGCGCTACCGCGCGCACGGGACGCGCGCAAATGAAGCGGTTTGTTGCAGAATCTCACCTCGCAAGAATTCTGGTGGTTGATTTTCGACCGCCAATGGGGTTTGCAACGGACACCCACCCCATGGCAAAGACCGCTGCCCTCGTTGCCGCCGAACTCGCTTGGGAGGCGTTCAACCTCCAAGAGCCAATCGGCCTTTCAGTCGTGCCAGAGCGAGAGACGATCGAGCCTCGCCGCGGACGCGGTCAAGTCATTCGCGTACTCGATCACTTAGTGGCGCGCTACGCCACCATGAGCGCTGATGACCAAGACTCCGCCATGCCGGACAATGACGCCCTTGCCGCCGCGATCGATCGCGCCGCGGCGGTACTTCGCAAGGGGGACGAAATCACCGTGATCAGTGATTTCGGTGGGCCGCTCGACACAATCAAGTCCGTCGCGCGTCAGCTTGCAGGGAGCCGCACGATCCGCGCCGTGATCGTCGAAGACCCCATATATGACAACCCGATTTCTGCCGGGCGCTATCCCATACGCGTTGCCAGCGATGACGCTCGCGCCAGCGTAGTGGTGCCGCGTTCTGGCATCTCCCGGCAACACGACGTGGCGGAAACGCTGCGCACCGACCTCCGGCGTTCCCTGCGCCAGTCCGGCATCCACATCGTTGAGATTATCGGTGCCACGCTCTTATCGGAGGGGAACGGGCGATGACTCGCGACGAAATCATCACCCAGCTCCGTGACGTTCACCTACCACCGGGGGCAGGGTTCGAATTTGGATTTGCGATCGCCTCGTGGCCCCTGCTGACATACGCGCTAATTTGCGCAGTGATGTTCGTGGTCGCGCTGTGGCGCCGTGGCGCCTGGCGCCGCGAGGCCCGCTCACGGTTACGCGAGATCGAGGCGTTAGATAATACGGACCGGCGTTGGCGGCGCTTGCTTGATCTCGCGCTCGCCGTGACGCGCGCCAGCGGCTACCGCGATCCCCTGCCCGACGCGGCGTATCGCGCACCGGAAACCGTAGCCGACGAGGACGTTTCCATTCTCTCCGAGCATGTAAGACGAACGAGCCGGCGATGATCGAGTTCGTGCGCCCCTGGATCATTCTGCTTTTGCCGTTGCCGCTCTTGGCTTGGCGGTTCCTGCCACCAGTACCGGCGCGAGCCGTGCTTTTGGTACCCGAGGGGGTGCGCGCATTGCTCTTTGGACTCACCGCCGACGGGCGCGGCGCAGTTAGCGAATCTGGTCTGATACACTGGCTACGTGCGCTTGGCTGGGTCGCTGTTTTAGCTGCCTTCGCCGGCCCCTTCACCCGTGGCGCCATTTTGGAGCGCCCAACCGGACGGGACCTGGTCATCGCTATCGATCTCTCGTCGAGTATGGACGAAAGTGACATGTTGATCGAGGGACAACCCATGCCACGCTATCAGGTGGTTCGGGATTTGATAGGAAGATTTATCGCTGATCGGCGTGGAGACAGAGTGGGCTTGATGGCGTTCGGCCATGAGGCATTCATGATCGCACCTCTCACCTTCGACACAGAGGCGGTGGCGGAGCTGCTCGACGAGTTAATTATCGGCCTTCCCGGTCATCGAACTGATCTTGGCCGCGTGGTCGGGTTAACGGTTCAAATGCTTCGTGACCAGAAAAGCGCGACCCGCGTGTTGGTGATCCTATCCGACGGGGAAGACAATACCGGTGACCTCACAGGTCTCGATGCTGCGCGTCTCGCGGCATCTCACAACCTCCGCATCCACACCATCGGTATGTCTGCGAAGCTCGACGCCGATGGCGCTGCGATCCTCCGCACCATGGCAGATGTAACCGGCGGCACCTTCTACGTCGCAAGCTCCGCGACCGCCCTTGCCGAAATCACCGCTGAAATCGATACCGTGGAACCCTCCGCATTCGAGGGTGATACCGAACACTATATCCATGACTGGACCATAGTTCCGGTCGGGGTCGCATTACTTATTCTTACCGGACTATCGTTTTTAGGAATGCGTGAGGCATGATTCTAATTCACCCCCTCGCGCTGCTTTTGCTGCTTCCCGCCGTGGCCATGGTGACTTGGCACACGCGGCGCGGCGCGAGCAGGTTTTCCCGACTTCCTGGGGATTGGGAACGGCTGGTAACGCCACTGCTGCGCGGCATTGTGGCCCGTGGTGCATCGGAGGGAAAGGCGCCGCACCGTTTTGTGCTACTGGCACTTTGGACCCTGCTTGTCATCGCGATCGCGCGACCCGCCTGGCAAGTGGAGGCCGGAGGTGAATTCGCCAACATCGCCGGCAGGGTCATTGCCATCGACCTGGGCGGTGACGCGGATATTTACAGCCAACGGTTTGCCGCTAACACTTTGATTGAAGCCTTGCCGGATGTGCCCACTGCCATTGTGGTCGGAAGCGGTGACGCCTTCAACGTCGTGCCGCTCACAACCGATCGTTATTTTCTTAACCGCTATCTCAACGTGATTGCGCCCGACGTGATGCCGCTTGAAGGGCGGGCGCTGCCGGTGATCATGGCCCATGCTGAAGGAGTACTCACCCGCGCTGGAGTTTCAGCAGGTCAGGTGGTCTTGCTCACGGGCGGCGAGCCCCCAGCTCGAGGCGCATACATGCCGGTTCGTTGGTCGCGGGTGGTGGTCACTGATGATGACGCGCGCGACGACTGGTATGCCTATTCGCAATATCTCGCAGCTCAACTTGTAACCTATGACAGGCTCGGTCCTGCGACTGAGGATTTAGCGCGGCAAATCGATCGTGCGCGCCGCGACGGCGACCGCGCAGCGATCCACGATCTCACACCCTATGTGCTTGGATTGTCGGTCTTGCTTTGGCTCGCCCAGTTCCGTAGGAGGCGGTCGCAATGACCGCGCGGATTTTTCTGTTTCTCGCCGGCTTGGTGATCTCGGCGGGTCTGGCGTGGCTCTGGCCACGCATTCAAGACCCGCCCACCCCTCACGAAATAGCGCGCGGGCTTCTCGAAGACGGCCATCCCGAGGATGCCCTGATTCTTTTTGAGAACCGCACCTGGCGGGGCATCGCCGAATATCACGCTGGTCGCTTCGACCGTGCGATCGGCGAGTTCTTTCCGCCCGAATCTATTCTCGAACTCTACAACATGGGTACCGCGTTTGCGCAGCTTGAGAATTGGAATGCCGCGATTTCTAGTTTCGAACGTGTGTTGCGGCTCGATCCGGAGCATGCCGACGCGCGGCATAATCTGAACCTGGTCTCGCTTGCCGCCAAACTGACGGCGGACGAGGCGGTGCCCCCGAACGAGGATTCTCCGCTTCTTCAGGGCAAGGGGGATAATAACCAGCAGGACAGCGGAGCCCAATTGTCTGACCAGGCGGAACAGAAACCAAGCAGGTCAAACGATAGGAACGGACCCGGCCAGGCAAGCGATTCCTCCCTTGATGGAACCAGTGACGAGCCGGGCGACCTTGGCGAGTTAGCGGAAAGCCGACACACCGGGACCACGAATGCGGTAGGTGATCCTGGCGAGGACATGCAGGGGGCACTGCGCCAAGGTTCCGGCTCAGGGGAACTGAAGGCGCGTGAAAGTGCGCAAGCGGCCGAAATTCTTCTTCGCGAGATCACCGACGACCCTGACAAGGTTTTGCGGGTCCGTCTCTTCACAGCCCACGAGCGGCGCCAGGCGGGAAATCCGTGATGTTTCCAAGGGTTGGCATCATCGGTCTGACCGCGCTTTTTATTGTTGTTGCGGGGACGACGCGCGCGCAGCAAGTGGCAATTCCCGTCGTGCCACAACTTCGGGTCATTGTCGAGCCCAGTCACGTGCTCCAGGGCGGCGCCCACGTGCAGGGTCAAATTCGGCTTCGAGTACTGCTAGCATCTCCCGATCCGTTTGCCTCGATAGATTTTGTGATGCCAGAGATCACCGGGGCGAAGGTTGTCGATCTGTTCCCGCCAAAGACGCGCACCATCAATGTTTACGAGAAGGTGGGCTATGCCTATGAAACCCACCTCGCATTGTTTGCAGAATCCAGTGGTATACTAACCATACCTAAGATTTCCATATCCATTACCGTGACGACGCCAGAGGGAGAGCATCAACAGTTCGAGCTTTCGAACCCGGCGTTTGATATTCCGATTCATCCCATCGACCCGACGCTACAATCAAGCTGGTGGATGGTGGCGGATAAGGTTGAGATCAGCGAAAGCTGGACCCCGGAACCGGAGGCGTTCCGCGCTGGTGAAACCATCAAGCGCCATGTGTCGATCATTGCGCACGGGGTGAGCGTTGCCCAACTGCCGCATATCGAGCAAATTGCAAACCAAGGCTATGCCGTCGTCGGTGCGTCCCAAGACACCAAAACCTGGATTACCAAGGAGGGTCTGGTGGCGGAGGTTTCGCAAACTTGGGAAATGTGGCTTCAGGCGGAGGATGTGCTTTACATCAGCCCGATCTTGATTCGCTACTGGGACGCGGCAACGGACGTTCCTGCTGTCGCGCGGCTTCCGAGCAAGCGGGTCGAGCCCCTGCCGCGCGATCCTGAAGCATCGCGCCGCGCCTTGCTCGAAGAGGCCATGGCCGCGCATCGTGGGCGACGTCTCGGTGCGTTGGTGCTAATTGCCATACCTACTGTTGCTGGTTTTGTCCTGTTAACCATGCTTGCCTACGCGGCGCGGCGAACCCGGGCAGACAGCCAACTTTTATCAGAATGCCGAAACGAATTGTCCGTGGGCGAGAGCCTTGCGGCCATCCTGCGCTGGTCAGAATCAAGTTTCGGAGAACGCGGCGGGCACGCGATAACGGCCTTGGAAAAATATCTGGGTGGTTCGGTGACACAAGCGCTTGCAGACGCTCAGGCGACGGCGTTTGGCGCAGAAGAGCGGGGAATCGATTCACGTGAGGTATCACACATTCTGGTGCGCGCCGCGCGTGTTTCTCGAATATCGCAGGTTTGGGCTAAGCTCGCTGCGCCCTTTGTAACTATGTTCGCAGCGTCCCGTCTTGCCGCGCGTACTGAGTAATAGAATTAAGACCAAACATAGGCTTTTCAGTTCGGCGAAGCATTTCCCGCAGCCTTGCGTCTTCCCTAGGGTATGCATAGCCACATCCGAGGTTGGCGAGCGCGTCGGCAGCCTCAAGATAACGCTATCCGTGCATCGGCTAGCATGGGCTGGGCTGAGCTTCTGCGATCTCTGACGTGAACACGATGGAAAAACGTTTTAAACGCCGACGCCATAGACCCTATCCGCAGGGCGCAGAAAATTTCAGGTCCAATGGAGAAGCTGTAAAACTTCGCCATTGGCGGCCATGCTTTCGTGCCGGCGCCCATAGAGTTCGGCGAGTTAGGCGTACTATCGACGCCCACGCATATTTTTAGAGAATGAACTGTCATGGAGAAAGCCTAACCCGATGCGCCATCGTGGTTGTCATTGTGGAAATGCCGGGTTAGAGCTTTTCTGGACCGCTAACTTGGGAGCAAACACCATGGTCGATCCCATGCGCATGATCGGAGTCCTTCCGCCGGTCCTAGCCCTGTTCGACACCGGCCTCGCAGCGAACCTGAAGCGATTTGCAGACCATGTTTCCCGTCAGAAATACCAGCCGGTTGAGCGTGTCACGGGCGGCGAGGCAGCACCCGCCATCTTCAAGGTGATGGATCTTGTGGTGATTGCCAACGATAACAACGTGATACGGGACACGGGCCTGGAACAGGCGGCGGAGTAGGACTGGCGCGATGCAAGCAGACTACATTATCGTCGGCGCTGGCTCGGCCGGCGCAGCTCTAGCTTATCGTCTCTCTGAAGATCCTGGCACCACTGTCCTGCTCGTCGAGGCAGGTAAGCCCGAACACCCCTACGCCCGCATGCCGGCAAGCTTCGGGCTGTTCATCGATCGGCCCGGCGTCAACTGGTGCTATCGCTCAGAGCCTGAGCCGGGCACCGCCGACCGCGCCATACCGGTACCGCGTGGCAAAATGCTGGGCGGCTCCAGCTCGCTCAACGGCCTGCTTTACGTGCGCGGACAAACGCTCGACTACGATACCTGGGCTCAACTCGGCAATCGCGGCTGGAGCTGGCAGGACGTGGCCAAGATATTCCGCCGGATGGAGGGCTACGACCGAAGCGATAGCGAGGCGCGCGGCAGCGCCGGGCCCCTCGGTATCACCGAGGTTCCGGGCCACATTCCGCTTTATGACGGTCTGTTTGCCGCCGCGGAATCGGTTGGTCTACACCGCAATCTCGACTACAACGGCCCTAACCAGGACGGTATCGCCAAGGTTCAGGCGACCATAAAGAGTGGCCGGCGAATGAGCACCGCAGCGTGTTATCTGCGCCCGGCCAAACGTCGCCCTAATCTTCGCATCGTGACCGAGGCTATGACGCAGAGCCTGCTGTTGGACGGCAAGCGTTGCATGGGCATCGCCTATAAAAAGGGAGGCAGCACCGTCGAAGCACGCTGTGCCAAGGAAGTTATCCTTTCGGCTGGTGCCATCGGTTCGCCACAAATCCTGGAGCTGTCAGGCATCGGCCGCCCCGAGCTATTGCAAGGGCACGGAATCGCAGTCAACCACGAGTTATCCGGCGTCGGTGAAAACTTTCAGGACCATATGCTCTCGCGTGCGCAATGGAAGATTACGGATCCCGAGGCTTCGTATAACGGCACGGCACGCGGCCTGAGAATGCTCGGGCAGATACTCAGATATGCCACGACGGGCGGAGGCTTCCTCAGCCTACCAGCCGCCTGCATGGCGGCCTGGGCAAAGACCAGACCTGAGCTCGAAACGCCCGACGTACAGATGCAGTTCGTTCCCTACTCTGTCGGTGACCTCAAGCGGCGCAAGGTGCATCCTTTTCCCGGCATGGCCGCCGCCTGTTTTCAACTGCGCCCGCAAAGCGTCGGCACCATCCATATCCGCTCGTCCGATGCGCAAGAGCAGCCCGCTATTCGCTTCAATTTTCTCGATGCTGCCGTGGACCGGCAGACTATGGTTGACGGCTTCAAGATCATGCGGAGCATTGTCGAGGCGGAACCCATGGACCCCTACCGCGGCGAGGAACTGATACCCGGCGAGTCTATTCGCAGCGACGACGAGATTGAGAGCTTCATCCGCCAAAAGGCAGAGACCGGCTTCCACCCCGTAAGCACCTGCCGCATGGGCCACGGAGCGGAGGCGGTGGTCGACGACCAACTCCGGGTTCACGGCATGATGAGCCTGCGCGTCGCCGACGCCTCCATCTTCCCGACCATGCCCTCCGGCAATACCAACGCGCCGAGCATTATGGTCGGCGAAAAGGCGGCAGACTTGATCAAGGGCACAGGCTGAGTCTGGTGTTCCACTCGTCTGGCCACCCCAAGTCCTCCCACACGCGCCATCTGCCTCGAGAACAGCGTCTGCTTAGCCTTGGCCCGCGATGGCCGGCACACCTTACATATTGGTCCCGTCATGGCACGCGATGAGGCCTCTGTTGTAGCCCTTGTCGCAGCAACACCCTCCAGCGCGACTCAGCCGATCTCTATCGATGTGCCAGCGCAATACACTGAATTCAAGGCTTTGCTGGCCAACATAGGCTTTGCGCTGCTTTGGAAATTTACCCACATGCACACGGCCATTGCCGATTTTGGCAATCCGCAACGGTGTTTTGCCGTTGCCAGTTCAGAATTTCGCTGACGACGATGACCAAGCACAAGTATCAGCGCATCGCGCGCCTCTACGACCTACTCGACTTGCCATTCGAACGTAGCCGCTATCAGCCCCTGCGCCACCACCTATTCGAGGGCCTCAGTGGCAGGATCCTGGATGCTGGCGTGGGTACGGGCCGTAATATTCCCTTCTATCCCGCCGGTAGCCGCGTCACCGGCATCGACCAAAGCCCCGCCATGCTTGAGCGTGCCGCCCGCCGCCTGGCGCGTATCGGCGGCGATGTGGAACTTCGCGAGACAAACGTCCTCGATACAGGCTTCTCCGACGACACGTTCAATGCCGTGGTCGCCACCTTTCTCTTCTGCGCGCTCGACGAGACTTTGCAGCTGCCGGCCTTGCATGAGCTAGCGCGCATCTGCAAACCTAGCGGCGAGATCCGCATCCTCGAATACCGCTATTCTGACAACCCGCGGAAGCGCTTCATCATGCGCCTGTGGGCGCCCTGGGTACGCTGGGCCTATGGCGCCGGCTTCGACCGCAACACCGAACACCATATGCCGGAGGCAGGATTGGAGATCGTCGAGACCCGATTCTTGCATGAGGACATCATCAAGATAATCACAGCCCGGCCTATCCAAGGTCAATCGTGATGTCCCACAAGGCTTATGTTTTCTTAAGAAATAATATACTGCTATTACAATAACTAATTGTTTTAATATAAAAATATTTACTTTATTAAGTTCACCCACTAGCCTTGATTCGCTACTATCTCGATGCTGTTTGCTAGGCCTATCCATTGCTTACCAACGAGACGCCTTCGTTGCCGCCCACCCCAACCCCTATCATCGTGCCAGCAGCACGGTGCCCCTGACCATTCGTGACGGGGATATTGCGTTCGGCTCGTTGGTCGGTACAAGGTTTGCCACAGACGCCGAGCCCAACTGGTCGGAAATGAAAAGCATGGGAGAATAAGCGATGGCGCTGCTCGGCAATGGCATGATGGTCTTCTGGCACGACTTCGAGGGAGACGAGACCGACTTTCTACACTGGCACTCATACGAGCACATGCCCGAACGCGTTGGCATTGCCGGCTTTCGTCGCGGGAAGCGCTTTGCCGCTGTTGCGGGTGCGCCGAAATATCTGACCTATTATGAGACCGAGTCGGTCGACACGCTGACCTCCGAAGCCTATCTCGCGCGCCTCAACGACCCGACGCCCTGGACCAAGCGCAATTTGGCCGGTTTTCGCAATAGCAACCGAACACTTTGCGCGATCGTCGCGAGCTTTGGCCACGGCCAAGGTGCCGCCATGCTAACCATTCGGCTATCTCCTGAAGCTGGGAAAGAGAGCAATCTGGCACGTTGGTTGACGGATAAAATATTCCCAAATCTGGTCTCCCAGCCTGGTTTTATGGGCGCACACTTGTTGCGTGGCGACGAGGCCGCCAGCCGCACCGAGACCGACGAAAAAGCCTTGCGAGACACCGAAGACGAGGTAGCGGATTGGGCCTTGATGATCGAAGCGATCACGCCGGCTGCTCTGGTGGCCTTACGCGATAGAGCGTTATCCGATTCAGCCCTGGCCGATCACGGCGGACGAAACATAGTGGCAGGCATATACCTGCTGCAATGCAACGTGGCCGAGTTTGATTTGGCGTAGCAACGTTACCCCAACACTCTGTATAGACCGGTCATATCTGCGGCGATGTGGTCGTTGACGTGACAGACAAATATCCAGAAACAGAAATTATCTGGCACACCGGGCGCGACTACGGCACGTCCCCGGGAAAGGTCTCGGCGAGAAACGCCTCAGAGACGGAAGATAAACCTCCTCCGCGTGCGCACTGGCCGTCGTCAGCGCCGAGAGCACGGCGGCAGCGACGGCCAGGCAGGCCGGTTTTTGGGGAGGACCGGCGCATCAGAACTGGTAGTTGATACCCAGATTTAATCTATTGTCATCCTTGCGGAGGTTAGGTGGATTGCGGGCCAAGCTGCCGCTCATTTCTTACTCACAAATGTCCCTTACTTCTAATGCGAATGTGTCGCATTCGCGAATAAGAGTCAAGCGATAACTCGGTAGACTTTCGAGGCGTGAGTAAGGTAGCGCTAAAGCCGGGGTAGTAGCAGACCGCCGTCGACGTGGATAGCTTCACCGACAGTGAAGGGCAGCAGGCCTTGCGCCAGGGTGGCGACCGCCGCAGCCACGTCCTCGGGCTGACCCCAGCGGCGAATTGGCGACAAACCTTCGGCAATCGCCTTATCGTAGGATTCCTTGGCCGGCGCCGTCATATCGGTTTCTATGACCCCCGGACGAACCTGGTAGACACCTACGCCACACTCGGCAAGCCGCAGGGCGAAAAGGCGCGAGACCATGCTCAGGCCCGCCTTGGAGACGCAATATTCACCACGATTGAGAGAGGCCGCTTCAGCATTGACAGAAGTGATGAAAACGATCGAGCGATGCACCCCCACCTCTGCCGCCGGCATGGCAACCAGACGTTTAGCAAAGGCTTGGGTCAGAAAGAACGGCCCCCGCGTATTCACAGACAGGCAGCGGTCGTAGCTTTCCGGCGAGACATCGAGAAGGTCAGCGCGGGCGAGAACTGAGACCCCAGCATTGTTGACTAGGCAATCGAGCCGGCCGAAATGCTCGCTGATACGGTTCAGTAGCCCCTCATGAGCCCTCAAATCCGCGATGTCGGTGGTGAAAGGCGCTGCCCGTCCGCCAGCCGCTTCAACTGCACCGACCGTCCCCGCCAAGTCCTCGCTATAGTCGAGGTCGTTAGCGGCGATATCAAAGCCCGCCGTCGCCAGTGCCACGGCGGTGGCACGGCCGATCCCCCTCTGACTGCCTGTGACCAGCGCTACCGGTCTGCTATCACCGTTCGCCATTGTCTTATCCCCTGAGAAGTTCGCGCGCGATGATGCTACGCTGGATTTGGTTGGTGCCTTCGTAGATTTGCGTAATCTTGGCGTCGCGGTAAAGGCGTTCAACCTCAAAGCCGCGGATATAGCCGCTGCCACCGAAAATCTGCACAGCGTTGGCAGTGTGCTGGACCGCCGCATCACCGGCGAAACACTTGGCCATGGAGCAGGCCATTGTGACACCGTCACCGCTTTCGAGTCGGGCCGCGGCATCGTGAGTAAGCAGCCGTGCGGCGGCGATGTCCTTGGCCATGTCCGCCAGCATCCATTGCAAACCCTGGAAATCCGCGATCGGCTGGCCAAACTGCTTGCGAGTCGGCATGTAGCCGAGCACCGCCTCAAGCGCCGCCTGGGCAATGCCCACGGCAAGGGCGGCAATGCCGACGCGGCCTTTGTCGAGCACGCTCATCATGATGTGAAAGCCCCTACCCTCTTCGCCAAGCAAGGCATCACCTGGCAAGGCTACCGAGTCGAAATGTAGCGCGCCCACCTGGGACGCGCGTTGGCCCATCTTGTGCTCCTTCACGCCCCTGCTCACGCCCTCCTCTGCCAGGTCGACAATGAAGATGCTCATGCCGCGCTTACCTGCCTCGGGATCGGTGCGCGCCAGCACGAAGCCGAGTTCTGCCACCGGCGCGTTATGAATCCAGATCTTTGAGCCGGAGAGCCGCCAGCCGTCGCCGTCGCGCTTCGCCAGGGTCTTGATGCCGGACACGTCGGTGCCCGCCTCCGCTTCGGTAATACAGTAGGCAACGCGTTTGTCAGCTGCGAGCACGGAGCCAAGATGCTCTGCCTTCTGCGCTGGTGTGCCGTGGCGCGTCAGCAAGGTCGCGATCAGTTCAACTAACCCACATTGATCGGCGACCGAGCTATAGCCCCGTGACAACTCCTCCATGACGATGGCATAAGCCAGCGCATCCATGCCAATGCCGCCGGCATCTTCTGGTGCCGTGATACCAAACAGGCCAAGCTCCGCCATCTGGGCATAGATCTCGGTCGGAAAGCGCTCCTCCTGATCGAGAGATTCCGCCGCGGGACGGATCACATCGTCGGCGAAGCGCTGCGTGGTGGCACGTATTTGCCGATGTTCGTCGGTTTCGCGCATGGCCCCCTCCCGACGGCCGAATTCAAGCGTTCCAGCGACCGCAACTTAATGTAACTATTTAGTTACTTAAGTACCCGATAAGCTTTCTGCCGGCAAGCGGAAACATCATGGCCAGACACGCAGATCAGCTGCGTTATTGATCGAGGGTGGTACCATCGTCGATAGCATAGGCTTCGCACACTGCATCTTATTTGCCTAATCCGAAAACTCGCCCGGAGAACCCGTCCTGTCCGAACAGGTTCAACTACGCCTCAGGGCCGCAGATAGCCGAGCACCGTATCGACGATATGGGTGAGACGCGCATCTAGTTCCTTCTCTGCCATCAGGTCTCGATCAAAAAGGATCGAAGAGGTATATCGATTAGTCAAATAATAATATCCCAGCGCCGCAATACTCATAATAATCTGCACAGGATCAATACCGCCGCGGAACGAGCCGTCGGTTTCGCCGCGCGAGAGAATATCGCCGACCATGGCGACAAACGGCGCGTGCAGGTCGCGGATCACGATAGAACCCTCCAAATGCCGTGCCTTGTGTAGGTTCTCGCTATTAACCAGACGCAGAAACTCCGGATTTTCTAGATAATAATTCCAGGTAAACGTGACCAAGGTACGGATCGCCTCAACGGGTTCCAAATGCTCCAGTTTCAAGGCCTTCTCGGCATCACGAATATCGGCATAGGCTGCCTCGAGTACGGCAAGAAAGAGATCGTCCTTGCCGCCGAAATAATGGTAGAGCATACGTTTGTTGACACTCGCCCGTAGGGCGATGCCATCAACCCGCGCACCACCCAGGCCAAGCTCAGAGAACTCGGCCTTAGCCGCATCGAGAATGCGCGCACGGGTGCGCACCGGATCGCGCGCGGGGGCCACATCGGACTTGGCGTTAGCGCTCATGCCTGAGGTTATAAACATGGAGAGACCCAAGTGAAACGGCGTATCGGCCTCATCGGACTCGGATTCGGCGCCCCGGCGCATGCACGCAGTCTTATCGACCTGTCGGAAAGCGTGGACGCGATCGCAGCGAGCCGTACACAGGAGCGCTGTGACGCCTTCGCGGCCCAGTACGAGCTGCCGACCACTACCGATATCAACGGGCTTTTTGAGAACCCCGATGTTTCCGCTCTCATCATCGTGACCCCGCCGGATACACACCTTGCCCTGGTCGAGCGCGCCGCCGCCGCCGGTAAACACATCCTACTGGATAAGCCACTGGCAACGACTACCGACGACGCAGCACGCGTCGTCGAGGTTACACGCAAGGCTGGCGTAAAGCTCGGAGTGGTGGTGCAAGGGCGCTTTCGCGACTCCAGCTTGCGCGCGCGTGAGCTAATCGAGGCTGGCGCGCTTGGCGAGATCTGCATGGCTACGGTGAGTGTGCCATGGTGGCGTGAGCAGAGCTATTACGACGCGCCGGGCCGCGGCACTTATGCGCGCGACGGCGGCGGCGTTCTGATTACCCAAGCGATCCACCTGATCGATCTGTTCCAGAGTCTCACCGGAGGCATCGCAGAAGTCGCGGCAGTTGCCGCACGAACCGCGATGCATGAGCTCGAGGCAGAGGATTTTGTCGCAGCCGGGCTTGTACTGACGAACGGTGCGCCGGGAAATCTGCTCGCTACCACTGCGTTCTATCCAGGCGCCAGCGACCGTATCGAGATCGTCGGCACGAAAGGTACTGCCATTCTTATCGAAGAATGGCTGGAGGTGCACTATCAGGACGGCACGAGCGAGATCGCCGGCAAGCCGGCGGCGAAGGGCGGACTCCGTGCCAACACGGCTGAGATGTCGCACGAGCCCCATCGCGGGCTGATCACAGATTTCCTCGAAGCCCTGGACAAGGACCGTGACCCTGGCGTTACCGGCGAGGAGGTCCTAGAGGTACACCGCATCATTGACGCCCTGCTTGAATCCGGGCGCAAAGGGCGCAGGATATCCCTTTAACGAGGGACAACCATGGCTGACAGGAGATCCCGGGCTGATGCTCATCGACAAAGGCCCGTGCACGTCGCCACCTCGTGAGCCTTCCACGTGCGCCGTGACGACATCTCAATGATCCAGATCGACGGCGTACTGGGTAGCACCGTCGTCGGGTTGTAGGGCTGCTAACCTCAACAACGCACCGCCTCCTTAACCCCGATCCCAACAAGCGCCACGACTTCCATTCGGATTGACAGTTCGTGCCCGACAACGGCACCTTCGCAAGCACCTTCAAGATCCGGTGACAGCCGTTCGTGCGTCACTTCATGGAAGATTTTCCCTTCCCTTGGGATCTACTGGCGAGCGCCAAGGGTGTCTAGCTTGCTGAATGCGCTCTGCAAAGCCCCGATCAACGCCAGTGGGTGAAAGTTTCTAATATTCCCGCCTGATTAAGCTTGGCTGTCGCGTTGCTGTCGACGATTATCGCGCCCGGCCCATAGCCTCAAACAGGGAGAACAAGAACATGGCCATGATGACGAGATTCTTGATTGCCATTATCACCGCGGCGGGCATCACCACCGCGGCGTTAGCCGGCCCCGAACGGATCACTTTTCCGAACGACTATCGGGACAACTTTGTGCAGTACTATGCTGGCGAGCGCGCCAACGGAAAGCAGTATGCGATCATATTTGCCAACCCCGTGGCGGCAAAGGCGGCCGAGGGCAGCGGTACCCTACCAAAGGGCTCGCAGATCGTGATGGAAATCTATAAGCCGCAGAGGAACGCCAACGAGGTGGTCTTCCGCGATACCAACGATGCCCTAATTCCAGGAGAGCTTGCGGCCATCGCCGTGATGGAAAGCCAGGCCGGCTGGGGTGAGGCCTATGACGACGAGCTGCGTAACCGTGATTGGGATTTCGGCCTTTTCACACCGTCTGGTGAAATCAAGAAAAACGACTCGACCGCCTGCCTTGAATGTCATGTTGGCTACGGCGACAGCGCCCACATGCACACCTACGACGCTCTAGTCGAGAACGCCGCCGAGTAGGCACTGGCGACCGCCGCGCTGGCCTTGCCTGGCGCGGCGGCATCTCCGATTACTGTGATCTCCTTGCCCAATCGTCGCTGCAGGCTCTCGCCTGTGGCGATGCGGGCACGGTAGTAGAGCCAGTCACGCACATCATCACGTGAGAATAGCCTCCGCAAAACGGGCCAGCGGGCAAGTGACATCGCCAGCCGTACCGGCGCCAAGCGATAGCGCGCACCGGTGGCCAGAACGATGCGATCGAAGCCATCTAGAATGTCTGTTTCAGTGAAGGGATCGGCACCAAGGTGAAAATCGACGCCATTAGCACAGCAAATATTAACAAGAGAGCCGATATAGGTATCAAAGACATCTTCGGCTGATTCAACTTCTTGAAACAACGGAGCCTTTGCCGCCAACCGCAAGGCGCCGCCGAGCCGGCTGTCGCGCTCGAAGACGGTGACGGTGTTGCCCTCCGACACCAGGGACGCGTAGGTCAGTCCAGCCGGGCCGCCACCAACCACGGCAATGCGCTCATTGTGCGGTGATATACTAACGCCCTCTAGTTCGCTTTCGCGCCCCATGGCGGGATTGACGATGCAGGATAGCGGCGCCCCACCGCGCATGCTATCAACGCAGGAATTGCAGGAGAGACAGCGGCGCACGGGCTCCCCGGCGCGCACCTTGCGCGGCCAGTCAGGATCTGCAAGCAGGGGCCGACCGAGGGCAACGAAGTTCGCCTTGCCCTCGGATATTGCCGCCTTGGCGAGTTCCGGATCGCCGAGCCGCGCCACTGCAATAACCGGCACAGCGATCCGTGCTTTTACTTGCGTCGCGAAATCGAGAAAGGTGGCCTCCGCCATGGCCATGGGCGGGATCATTATGCTCGGTGGCTCGGAGCGGTAGTGCCCGGCGGTAACGTGAATAGCGTCGGCGCCACGGGCGGCTGCCCATTTAGCAACCTGTATGCCGTCACTAAGGGGCATGCCGTGTGAGAAAAAGTCTTCAACCGTCAAACGATAGATTAGGGCCAGGTCCGGGACCGCCGATTTAATATGCGCGAGAATATCGAGACCGAAGCGTGCGCGGTTCTCGAGGCTGCCGCCATAGGCATCGTCGCGGAAATTCTCGGCGGGACAGAGAAATTGCGAGATCAGATAACCATGCGCGGCGTGTATCTCTACTGCGTCGAAGCCGGCGATACGGGCGCGCTCGGCGGCGGCAACGAAGGCCGCCGTAGTCTCCTTTATCCGACCCAGGCTCATCGCTTTCGGGACGATGGTCTCCATGGTGCCTTCGAAGACGTCATGGGGCACGGCTGAGGGTGCGATTGGTGTCTCACCGCAAATATCGACCCGCGTATGCCCGCCGCCGTGACCGAGCTGGATGGCCGCACACGCACCCTCGGCCTTGATCGCCGCGGTCAACCGCTGCAGACCCGGCAGATAGCAATCATGATAGATGCCAAGCTCACGATGACGGTGACGCCCCACCGCCTCAGGAGAGGCCATCTCCACGGTGATAAGGCCCACACCGCCGCGCGCGCGAGCACGAAAATAAGCAATGGTAGATTCCGTGACCTCGCCGTCAGCGCTGGCGCTGCGCGTCGTCATGGACGGCATGACGATCCGATTGGGTAGGTTCAGCGGCCCGATCTGCCCCGGGCTGAACAGATTGCTCACTCGGCGGCTTCTGCTAAAGCCCCTTCCCTGCCGATACCGGCCTCGCCGAGGGCCGCTTGCAGGCGGGCGATCTCGTCTGCCGGCAACTTCATCAGCGGCGGCCGCACCACCGCCTTGTCGAGCCGGCCGAGCAGCACCAGACATTCCTTCATGCGATTGTGCATGTCGAGGAAGGGCGGCGCATAGAAGGCCTGTACCATCGGGTAGATGCGATCATTGATGGCCTGCGCACACGCCAAATCCTTCGCCTGCACCGCCTCGAACAGCGCCACCTGCAGATCGGCGATGACACTTCCCGCGCCCGACAATAGCCCACCCGCCCCCATGGTCAGTGAACTCATCAGCCAAGCGCTATGCGTCGTCAGCACGGTCACCGGCCTCGGTAGATCGGGCAGAGTTCGGCTGTGCTTCTCGTGCAGCATGGGTTCGGAGCACCAATCCTTAATGGCGACGATGCTGGTGATCCTATCCAGCAGCGAAAGCAACGTCTCGAAGGGATAGCCAAGCCCGCTCGCCGCCGGATATTGGAACAGTATCATCGGCAAATCGGTGGCCGCCGCGATAGTCTCAAAATGGGCTTGCGCCATCTCAGGGCGCAGCTGCCCGCCCATGCTCATAGAATTGGGCGGAAAAACCAGCAAGCAGGAGGCACCCGCCTGCTCAGCCATCTTCGCAATGCGCGCCGCCTCGTGGCTACCATCGGCATAGACGCCATTGATCAGCGGCACTTTGTCGCCGACCTCGTCTAGCGAGAAATCCAAGATGCGCTTCTGCTCATCAAAGGAGCAAGCATGCACCTCGGAAGCATGGCCGTTGACAGTCGCCGCCGTGACGCCAGAAATTAGCGCGCAATCGCGCAAATGCTTGCGCGAGCTTACCTCGTCGATAGCGTAGTCCTCGTCGAAGGCCAACAATGTCGCAGGAATAACGCCGTGCGGGCGGTACATGGCTCGTCCTCCGTATCGTCTATGCGGCAACAACCCCGAGTATAAGCCGGTCCGCATCCCGATTTCACGCTCATTCCGCGACGCGGAAGCCGATATCGCTGTAGCGCTTTGCCTGAGGACCCCAACCACGCGCGGTCGATCGTAGGAAGGGCGGATTGCTCAGACAGGGGCCATCACGCAGAGTGCGCGAGCTACAATCCCCCGCCAACTGCGCTGAGCCGTCGCCAAGCCCAACGGAGTAGCTGTCATGGTAACAATTCTCGACCCCCCCAGACATTCCCAAGCATATCGTGCGGCCCGAAGCTGTTGCCGAAATAGCGGCCGGCCGATGCGGTGTTCGCGGCACCATCGTCACAGGCGGCACTGTCCCATGCCCAGCTCGGGTAGGCCCACAACGTAGCGCGATCGGCCCCATTGGCGTTACGGCATTGTCCTCTTGCCGCATCTCGATGCGGCCAATGGTACAAGAGTCGGCGCGATCACCCCAATGCGCTACAACCCGGCAACGCGCAAAAGCTCAAGGTGCCGGACCTCTCACTTTCATTGCTCCTCAGAATGCTGTCACGTCAACTTCCGCGCCCTTGCGCTCTGCCGAGAGGTAGGCACTGTAGACGGTTGAGATGCAGTTCGCGGCGAGCCGGGAATCGCTTTCGACGTCATCGCCATAGGCTACGGTACGATAGAACGCCTCAATTTCCTGTGGGAAACCTGTGGTGTGATCCTCGTCGGGTGCGGTTGGGGCCCAGCCCTGCTTGGTGCCGATCTTCTCCACCACGTAGATATCGTCGAACGCCGCCTCGACCGGGTTGTAGGTCTCCATCGCCGTATTGGGATTGATGTTGCAGCGGGCGCGGTGATTGTTAGCGCAGACATCGAGCCAGTTGTGGATTCCGCCCATGACGATCTCGGAAGCGTAGATGTCGGCTATCGCGCCGTCCTCGAAAACCACGTGCATGACCGAGAAATCCTCGATGTCGTGGTAGTCGCTACGCAAGTGGCCTTCGTCGCGATAGGCCGCGAGCTTGGTGATGGCGTGGGTGCGGGCGCTGACCGCCGCGGGGCGTATCGCCTTGCCGTCACGACTTAACCCCTCGACACGCTTCAGGTAGAGCGCCGCGGTGAGCGGGTGACAACCCTTGCCGATCATCGAGCCGCCGCCGCCAAGGTGCGAGAAGCCATAGGCCTCAGCATGCGAGCCCGAATGCGCCTCCTCACCATGCATCCAGAGGATCTGCGCGCCGGTCTTCTCGAGGATCTCGCGCTCTTTCTGGATCGACGGTGCGTAGACCCAGTTCTCGGCATAGAGAATGCGACCGGCACTCACAGCCTCAGCTTCGAGCATGCGCTGAATGCTGGCAAGCGCCCCGGTCAGCTCTAACTCCTTGGGCGCATCCCCATCACCGAACGAGCCAGTCAGCGGCTTCTCCACGATGACATGTTTGCCCTTAGCCAGCGCCGCGACAGCCAGCGGTTCGTGCGTTGCGGGCGGCGTGCAGATATGCGTCACGTCCGCCAGGTCGATGACCGCCTCGGCGCTGGCGAGCACATCAAGGCCGTGGACCCCGGCAAAGTGCCTGGCATTGGCCTTGGTCGGTGAATACACGCCGACAATCTCGACATTTGTGCCGTAGACGCGGGCCGCCGCCTCTATGTGCAGGCTGGCTGCAAAGCCCGAGCCGATGAGGCCAGCGCGGACCGTCTTCTTAGTCTTGCGCATTTTCACCTCCCCTTGAATACCGGATCGCGCTTCTCTTTGAAGGCCGTCATGCCCTCGATTCTGTCCTCGGTCTCGAAAGCACGGCAGACCGCCTGGCGCTCCATGACTGTGCCGGCAGCAAGCGAGGTCTCATAGGCCGCGAGCACGGCCTGCTTGGCCATGCGCAAGGCTACCGGCGGCTTGGCGGCGAGCACTTGGGCCAAGGCCATCGCCTCGTCGCAGGCTGTACCGGGCACCACCAGCTTGGAGACCAGCCCGGCCGCGAGGGCGGTCCGCGCGTCGATCGGCTCGCCGCCCATGATCATCAGCATAGCTAGCGGCTTGCCGGCGATGCGCGTCACCCGTTGTGTACCGCCGTCGCCAGGCAACACGCCGATATCGATCTCGGGCTGGCCGAAGCGAGCATCCTCTGCCGCAACGATGACGTCGGCCAGCAGCATTAGTTCGTGCCCGCCACCGAAGGCAAAGCCCTCCACGGCAGCAAGTAGGGGTTTGGGAAAACGCTCGATGCGCGCCCAGTCTGCGTTACGTCCGACATTGTCGAGCGCATCGATGCCGTTGGCGATGAACTCCTTGATGTCGGCACCAGCCGAGAATACGCCATCGCTGCCGGTGATCACCGCGCAACGAACAGCATCGTCACCGGCCGCGACGCTCAGCGTTTCTGCAATGGCGTGGATCAGCTCGCCGCTCAGGGCATTGCGCTGGCGTGGGCGGTTGAGGGTTAGCAGAAGCACGCCCTCGTCTCGCAACAATTTGGTTAGAACGTCTGTCATGGAAATCCTCCCTTCCCCTAGCATATACCAAGGCCTATTGGTTACGCTCCATGCGATGGCCTGAAGGGAGCGCGACGCGATGAGCAATCAAAAACCGAATCTCGGTTATATTGGCCTCGGCATGATGGGCGGACCGATGGCGCTGCGCCTCGCCAATGCCGGCTTTCCGCTCAGCATCTGGGGCCGGAGCCCGGCCAAGCTCGAAGCCGCCAAGGCGGCGGGCGCTCGCGCCGTGGAGACCGCGGCCCAGGTGGCGCGCGACGCGGATATCGTTTTCACTTGCCTGTCCGATACGGAAGCGGTGGAGGCCGTAGTATTCGGTGAGAACGGGCTGGCCACCGGTGCCGGGCCAGGCAAGCTGCTCGTCGACATGTCCTCGATCCGCCCAGAGGCCGCGCGCGATATGGCCGCGCGGTTGCGCGACAAAACCGGCATGGGCTGGATCGACGCGCCGGTCTCTGGTGGTGTCGCCGGGGCCGAGAGCGGCAAGCTGACGGTAATGGCCGGCGGCAGCGAGGCGGACTTCGCGCACGCAGAGCCAATTGTCGCGCATCTCGCCCAGCGCTTCAGTCTTATGGGCACGAACGGAGCCGGCCAGGCGACCAAGCTCATCAACCAGGTCCTAGTCGGCTGCGTGGTTGCGGTTCTGTCGGAGGCCGCAGCGCTTGCCACGCGCGCCGGCATAGATGCCGCGCGGATTCCCGAAGCGCTGGCAGGGGGTCGCGCGGATTCCTTGCTCCTGCAACAGTTCTTTCCGAAGATGGTCGCCGGTGACTTCTTCGTCGAAGCCCATATCCGCACCATGCTCAAGGATCTCGACACCGTTCTGGCGCTGGCGCGCGAAACCACCACGGCAATGCCGATGACAGCGACGGCGCTCGAGTTGCACCGCCTCATGGTGCAGCGCGGTCACGGCGACGAGGATGGCACCGCGCTCGCCACCCTCTATTTTGATACACCCGTCTGACAACCTTTCAAGGAACAAAGCCATGACCATGCTCGACGGCATCCGCGTGCTCAGCTTCAATCATTTCCTACTCGGACCGATGGGCATGCAGGTGCTCGGCGATCTCGGCGCCGACGTCATCGCGGTAGAGCCCGTGAGCGGCGGCTTCCAGCGCAAATGGAGCGGCGCTAACCGGCGCGCGGATGGGGAATCTCTGCTGCACCTCTGCGCCAACCGCAACAAGCGCAATATCGCGATCGACTTAAAGTCCGAGGAAGGCAAGGAGATTGTGCACCGGCTGATCGCCAAGAGCGACGTGATCTGCGAGAACTTCCGCCCCGGCGTGATGGACAAGTTCGGCTTCGGCTACGAAGACGCTAAGAAAATCAATGCCGGCGTCATCTATGCCTCGGCTTCGGGCTATGGTGGCGACGGTCCCTACCGCGAGCGCCCGGGCCAAGACCTCGTGGTACAAGCCATGTCGGGCCTGGCTATGATCAACGGCAACGACCAGCAAGCACCGATCCCGGTGGGCGTCTCAGCCGTCGATCACCACGGCGCACAAATTCTCGCCATGGCGATCCTCGCTGCGCTGGTGCGCCGCGGGCGCACCGGAGAGGGCTGTCGTGTGGAGGTGGACCTGCTTTCGGCGGGCCTCGACATACAATGCGAGTCCCTGGTCTGCTGGGCCAATGGGGAACCGGTATCACTAAGGCCGCCGGCCAATATCGCGGGCTGGTACTATGCGGCGCCCTACGGTATCTACGAGACTGCGGACGGTCACATGGCCATCTCGCTTGGCGCCATGGAAACTCTCGCCACGGCGATCGACTTGCCGGCACTTGCGGATTTCTCGGATGCCGAGACCTTCAGCCGCAACCGTGAGATCGCAGCGTTGATTCAGACGCAGGTCGCCGGTTGGTCTAACGATGAGATCGAAGCGCGGCTCGAAGCCCAGTCCCTATGGTATGCGCGGGTCAATGATTACGCGGCGGTGATGACTGACCCACAGGTCGTGCATAACGGCTCGTTCATGACCGTGGACGGTGCCAACGGCGAGCCCATTACCCTGCTCGGCCATCCCGCGCGCTATGACGGCAAACGGCCCGGCGTACGTCGTCCGCCGCAGCCCATCGGCGCCCAGACAGCGGAAGTACTGGGAGAGATTGGCTACGACGATGCGGCCATCGCGGCCATGGCAGGGGCAGGTAGCATAGCCGTTTCCGATTCATGAGCCAGGCAAGATCTATGGCTGCTTTTCATACGGTAGACAGCGACCACGGCACCGGTCACATCACCGGTAAGAAAATAGCATCGTGAGGCCATGGGAGATTCTTTTAGGCTACGGACGAGGGCCGTTGGATCATCACAACTAAAACTAATTAGTTACTTAATGCCATAGCGGATTGCGCCTCGCCACGCATTCGCCATTATGCTTTTCTCGAGCCTCAAATGATGGAGCCATCACATGTCAGATTTCCATGTCGCCATCGGTGACATCGTATCGTTCTCGAAGACGGTCGGCGAGTCCGACGTGTACGGCTTTGCCGGTATTACCGGCGACTTTGCCAACGTGCATGTCAACGACCAGTACATGAAGGGCTCCGCCTACGGCCAGCGCATCGCCCACGGCGTGCTGCTAATGGGCTACATGTCCACCACGTCTTCGATGATGATCGACAAGTCCGGCAGTGAGAGCAGCGACGAGACCGCCGTCTCGCTCGGCTACGACCGGGTGCGCTTTATCGCCCCAGTGTTCATCGGCGACACCGTTACCGTGACCTATCAGATCAAGGATACTGATACCGAGCGACGTCGCAGCCGCTCCGATGTCACGGCGATCAACCAGCACGGCGACACGGTCGCGGTCGCCGAGCACATCATGAAGTGGGTGAAGGACGCCTGACAGCGAAGCTCAGCGCCTCATACTCTGAAGGTTTCCTTCGTGCGAGCCTCCTGCGCCTGGTTGGGCGGGTAGCTCTGCCATTTGTCATGATAGTATCGGGCGCGCATGTCACCGTCCGAGGCCCGGTTGAAGGTCAGAAATACGTTGCGTCGACTACGGCTGCCCGTGTTGGCTGGGGATCCGTGCGGCACATAGCAGTCGAAAAAGATCACGTCGCCGGGGTCGGCCTCCAACAGCACGTATTCGTCTGCGGGCTCATAGGGTGGGTCGGCCTCGGTCAGGGGCTGCCATTCCTCCGTCATCAGCGCTCTTTTGTAGTTGCCTGAGCACATGAAACTCAAGGCGCCATTGTCGAGGCGGTTCTCGTCTACCGCGATGCCCATGGTGATGAAAAAATCGCAGTAGGTATTCCAACCGGCGGCTTGATCTTGGTGCAACTGGTCGGGGCGGCAGCCGGGAAGCTTGTAGTTGACTTTCTCCTTGAACAGCAGCGGCGCTTCACCGAGAAGCTGGGCGAGACAGTCTTCGGTCTTATCCGAGATCAGCAGGTCTGATGCGACGCGGTTATGGTCGCCGATCACGTTTTCGATTCGCACCAGGATATTCTCGTCGCTGATAGGGCTAATTTCGTAGTACTTGGCTTCCTCACCGGAGGCAGGCTGCTTGTCGCGCAGCTCGTCCAGCCAGGCGGAGATCTGCGCCACTTCCGAGGGATTGAAAAACCCCTTGATGACGAAGAACCCTTTTCCCTTGAACGTATTCACCTGTCCCTGAGTCAACGCCATCCTGGAGCCCCCCCCCAACAACACATGCGAGTACCGTTTGATACTCGACTCGGATGCGAACGGGCTTGATTTCGATCAAAGACAAGCGGGTCGAGTGTCTGTGGCAACGTGAGGGGCTAAAAGTGCACCCCAGAAACCCAGGAAGGGCCAGCTTTGGCTCAGCGACGGATCCTGTATCCGTCTCAAGCCAGAATATCGTGCCTTGCGCACGGCGCTCGGCTCGACAGCCTTCGCAATTAGCTTTGAGGCCACCACCGACCTCACCCTTTAACGCGAGAAGTCGAGCCCAAAACCCGCCCGTAAGCCTCCGCCCCGGTGAAACTGGGGAACCCGGCACCAAATTTTCCGTTACTCAACGGCGATGAGCTCCAGCCATTCGCTCCAGCGGGGCGTTTCACCGGCATAGCCGACCCGCACGCGGTAAGGGCCATTTGGCGCCACCCAGGTCTGCCAGTAGCGACGGTCTATGGCGCCGAAATCGTAGACCGTGCCGCTAACTGGAATCTCGCCTTCCAGCAAGCCGGCGCCGTCGCGATAGCGGTAAGCGAGCACATAATCGGCCTCGGCCGGCCCCTGCCATTCCAGTGAGAAGCGCCCGCCGATGCGGTCGTAGCCGAAGACGCCGCTGGCCGATGGCCGCAGCCAGCGTGGCCGCGAGCCAGCACCGGTGCCAGCGGTCTTCACCGCAAGCGGTAAGGCCTGTGCGCGCTCCGCCGCAAGGCCTTTCAGCATGGACGTGACGACATCCGGATAGGCAGCGGCAACATTCGCGCGCTCGCCGGGATCAGCATCGAGGTCGTACAGGGCTGTGCCCTCGCCCGGTTCGCTCAGCTGCAGCTTCCAGCGCCCCTCACGGCGAGCATAAATCATCGCCGCCGGATGGTCAGGCTCGGGCTCAGAATAGCCGGCGCCACTAGTGACGCCGTTCCATGCCCGCGCACCCGGCAACCGCAGCAGGTCCGCACCACCAAGGATTGCCGGCAAGGGCTGACCTAGCAGGGCCAGCAGCGTCGGCATGATGTCGCGATGATCGCTCGGCCCGTCGATTACGCTGCCCGGCGGCGACCCGGAGACGCTAGGGGGCAGAAAAAGGATCAACGGCAATCGCACCACCTCCTCGTACAGGTGCCCGGCAAGTGTGGTCGAGGCGTGCCCCACCTCGCCGCGCTCGAGCAGCTCCTCGCCATGGTCGGCGGTGACCACGACCACTGTGTTGCGTGCCAAGTTGGTCTCTTCGAGCACGGCCCAGAGCCCAGCGAACCATGCATCGAACTCGGCAATACCAGCCTCGTACAAGGCCCGTATCGCCGGCAGCTCATCGGCCTCGAAGACCACCGTTCCGGTCTCCAGACGGCCGCGCTCACGCAAAGCGGCGAAACGCTCGTCCGCCTCGCGCCCGGGCGGCAACAGGGCCCGCCAATCGACGTCAAAATCCGAGCTGGGGCGATAGGGAAGATGGCTGTGGAGGTAGTGGTACCAAAGGACAAACGGCTCACCGGTCGCGGCCCGCGCCCTCAGCCAATCGTGCGGCTGCTGGCCAACCTCACCCACCACGCCCTCGCGGCTGAGCCCCAGCTGGTTGAACAGCGGAATGCGCATGAAGGCCTGCAGACCGGCCACTCGCCAGCCCTGATCAGCGAGAGTTTCTAACGGCAGTTCTTGTTGTTCATCAATTAGTTGTCCACGGCTATGAACGTTATGCTGTAACGGAGACAGGCCAGTCAGCAAGGTCAAGACATTGGATCCGGTCCAGGCCGAAACCGCCCGATGGGCGTTGTAGCGAATGCCGTTTCGCACCGCCAGACGCAGCAGCCCGGGCGCTGCGGCGAGGGCGTCGGCACGGAAGCTCTCGACCGTCAACACCAGCACATTAAGCGGCGCCTGCGGTCCGTCCTCCCGTTCCACGCGCGCCACCAGCGCCAGAACGACAAAAAGGCCAGCAACCGCCAGCCACGGCAGGGCGCGGCGCAGCATGCGGTTCAGCCCGAGGGGTCGAACGTCAGCGATGCTGAGTTTAGACAGTAGCGTAGGCCGGTCGGCGCTGGGCCGTCGTCGAAGACATGCCCGAGATGGCCGTCGCAGCACCCGCACACTACTTCCGTGCGGATCATGCCGTAGCTGGTGTCGCGCTCGGTCGCCACGGGCGCATTGGCAATGGGTTGGCTAAAGCTCGGCCAGCCGGTACCGGAATCGAACTTGTCTGCCGCATCGAACAACAGCTCGTTGCAGCAGACGCAACGGTAAACCCCGGGCGTCTTGGTATCCCAGTATTTGCCACTAAACGCAGGCTCCGTACCTTTGCGGCGCGCCATCTCATATTGCTCGGGCGTCAGGCGCTGCCGCAGCTCCGCCTCGTCTATAACGATCCTTTTGCGGGTCTTGACGTCATCGACCATCGTCACCTCCACCTCGTGGCATGGCGCCATTGTGACGCTTGGCAGGCGGCTAGTGAAGTGCGGTGCGGGCCTGAGGTGCTTTCGCGGATGACATCGCAGACGCCGACCCAGAAGCCCGGCTTCTTTCGGCACTCAAACACGCATGGAGCTGTTGGCGGACAGAGCAACATGACCCAAGCGCAGCCGGCCTACGCTGGCGCATCAAGATGTCGGCCCCGCTTCGCGTGGCCATTTTGAACTTGATGTTCGACTGCCTCTATGTGCCGTGCGAGCGCGAGATCTCCCGCACGGCGCTCAATGACGACAACGTGGCGAACTGACAAAAGGTCAGCGCAATGTATGTGAAACATATTATCGGCGCCGCGCACATGGTTAAAGGCTAGCCACCCTTATCCGGCACTACGCGCTCTTCACCTCCGCCGCCGATTTGGCGAGGTCGCGGCCGACCGCGAGCGTTTTCAGATTGATGTCCTGCAAGCGCCGCGGCATCTCCTGGCGGATCGCCTCGTCAAAGCGATCGCGTCCCCCCAGCGAAAGCAGCGCCGCCAGCGCGCCGAGCGCCACGATATTGGCACCGCGCGGATTGCCGAGATCGCGCGCCGTAGCGATCAGCGGCAGGCTGGTCAGAGCAATGCCGTCCGGCAGATCGTCGACGCGAGCGGAATCCGCGATCACCGCTGCCGAGGGCCGCAGCAATGGCAGCGACGGCACTACCGCGACCTGATCAAGCACCACCAGGGCATCGAGCCCGACCACCAACGGATAGTCGATGGCGTCGCTGTCGATCACCACGTCGGAGCGGCTGAGGCCACCGCGCGACGTCGGCTCGTAGTGCTGAGATTGCGCCACTTGACGACCGTCGAGCATAGCTACCGTGGCCAGAATACGGGCTGAGAGCTGCAACCCCTGCCCGCCAGAGCCGCCGAAGCGGACTTCGAGACGCCCTGCGATCGCCTCAGCCATTGACCCGAGCACAATGGGCACGCCAGGCGGCGCCATATTCGGGACGCGCGTTCCTGGCCACAACACCGGTGCGCAAGGCCGTCGGCCGAAAGGGCTGATCGACGATATTGGAATCGACCTCGGGCCGCATGCCAGCAACCTGGTTCATAACCATGGTTGCCGAGCTACCGAGGTCATTCTTGCGGCCGTAAATCTCGGTGCAATCGGAGATCACCTCGATGAAGGAGAAACCGTCGTGGCCGAGCGCATCGACGAAGAGGTCTTTCAACGCCGACACCTGACGCGTCAGCCCGCGCCCGACCAACCCCGCCCCTGCGGCCTCGGCTAGGGCGCAAGCATCGAAGCCCGGCTCCGGATTGCCGTGAGGGGTCGTCGTGGTATAGCGGCCCTCTCCCGTGGTCGGTGAGAGTTGACCACCGGTCATGCCGTAGACCTCGTTGTTAAGCATCATGCAGGTGATGTCGAGATTGCGCCGACAGGCATGGATCAGGTGATTGCCGCCGATGGCCAGACAATCACCGTCACCGGTGATGACGACCACGGTCAAATCGGGCCGTGCGAGCTTGAGTCCAGTAGCGAAGGCTAAAGGCCGACCATGGGTGACGTGGAAGGTGTTGGCGTCGATATAGGCGCCGAGACGGCCCGAGCAGCCGATACCGGAGACCACAGCCAAATTGTCTTTGTCCACCTCTCTCTCATGCAGCCCCCAGAGCAAGGCCCGCAGCGCAATACCGTGGCCGCAGCCAGGACAGAGAAAATGCGGCATCATCGACAGGCGCAGATAGTCCTGGATGTCGAAGGACGCGAGCTCGGCTTCGTCGATCACGACGGCCCTCCTTTCATCAAAGTTGCCAAGGCCTTTGTTATGGCTTGCGGCTCCACAGCCTCGCCGTCTAGGCGCTCTAGCCCGCACACGGTTGCGCCGTCAGGACACAGCCGCTCGATCTCGAGCCTGAGCTGGCCAGCATTCATTTCCGGCACCAGAACGGCGCGCACACCGCGCACGGCTGCGGCAAAGGCACGCTCGGGGAACGGCCATAGGGTGATGGGGCGAAACAGGCCGGCGCGAATGCCGTCCTCTCGTGCCTCGCGCACGGCACGTCGCGCCGCGCGGCCCACAATGCCGATAGCGACAACAAGCACCTCCGCGTCGTCCACCTCTTCGCAATCGACAGCCTCGATGGTCTCGGCGTGGTGTTCGAGCTTGTCAAGCAAGCGTCGGGTCGCGGCCTCGGCCTCCGCCGGCTCTTGGGTTGGAAAGCCGTCCTCACCATGGGTCAGGCCGGTGGTATGCGCACGATAGCCGTCGCTGGGCCGGGCCATCGCCGGGACCAAATCGTCGCCCGTGGCATAGGGCCGGTAGTCCTCAGGGCGGCCGCTCGCCCATACCCGATGCAGCACGGCCGCGTCTTCGGTCAGGGTCACGGATTCAAGTAGATGCCCCAGGATCTCGTCGTAGAGCAGCACCACGGGCACCCGCAGCTGCTCGGCCAACGCAAAAGCCCGGATCGTCTGGTCGTGGATCTCCTGCGCCGAGCCCGGCGCCAGCACGATGATAGGATGGTCGCCATGGGTGCCCCAGCGAGCCTGCATGATATCGCCCTGGGCAGGTCGCGTCGGCATGCCCGTGCTGGGACCGCCACGCATCACGTCGACCACCACACACGGCACCTCGGCGAGCGCCGCATAGCCGAGATTCTCCTGCTTGAGGGAGAAGCCGGGACCGCTAGTCGCGGTCATCGCCATCTCACCGCCCATCGAGGCACCGATCACCGCTGCCATCGAGGCAATTTCATCCTCCATCTGCACAAAAGTGCCGTTGACCTTCGGCAAAAGCGTGGCCATCTTCTCGGCAATCTCGGAGGACGGTGTGATCGGATAGCCGGCGAAGAAACGGCAACCTGCGGCGACGGCGCCGAAGGCACAGGCATGATTGCCCTGGATGCCGCGCAGACCGGGCTTCATGCTACCGCCTCAGCGACATAGGAATGTCGCACGGCTATGGCAAAATCGGGGCAGAGCCATTCGCAGAGGCGACAGCCAGTGCAAGCCTTCCGGTCGATCAACACCACCACTTGCTCTGAATTGAGCGCAAGGCAGCGCTCAGGGCAGATGCGCACGCAAATATCGCAGCCCTTGCACCATTCGGGAACGATCTCGATATCGAGCTTCTCGCCCGCTCCCGGCCTGGCTCGTGATATCATATCTGGCAATTTCGGCGCGGTTGGAGCCTCACCGTCGCGCCTACCTGACACCCAATCGCGGCCCTCATCAAAGGCGGCACGATTGACCTTGACGGTCTTAGGTGGCACGAAGCGCGAGAGGGTCCCGCGCCACTCGTCCTCGGAGAACGGCAGCTTGGTCGAGAGAGCGCCGAGCAGAACCGTATTAGCCGCGCGCTCGTTGCCAAGCTCGCGTGCCATGCCGCTAGCATCCAGCGCATAGCCTTCGGCAACCTGCTCGATCACTTCGGCAGGGGCGCCCTCGACATAGCTCGATGTAGCACCGACGCGGCGGTCACGACAGGAGAACGGTGGCACAATGCGCTTGGTGTCGGCGATCAACACACCATGCTCAGGCTCGAGATAGTCAAGCCAACGCAAGGCCTCAGCCCATTCGAGCGCGATCAGTAGATCAGCCTTGCCTTTGGGAATAGTTGGCGACCAGACCTGTTCGCCAAAGCGCACATGGCTGAACACGGCGCCGCCGCGCTTGGCCATACCGTGCACCTCGCTCTGCTTGACAGCGAGCCCACGCTCCTGGCACAGCGTCGCCAGGACCTTCGAAAGCATGATCACGCCCTGGCCGCCGACGCCGACGATGAGAACGTTGGTGGGCTCGGACATCACTCAGGCCGAGGCCGCAACCGTCGCCTCTGGGACGGTTATACAGCCACTGGTGCAGAGCTGAGCGCAGAGCGTACAGCCGATGCACATTTCCTCATCGATACACACCTTGTGATGGCCCTCAAATAAGGTATCGGACCAAGTAATAGCTGGGCATCCGATGTTCATGCAGGCCTGACAAGCGGTACAGTTCTCCTCCTTCACATTTAGTGCCGGACCCTTGATCTTAACCGGATCAAGCACGCACGGGCGATCAGCAATGACCACAGAGACACCCTCAAAAGCGATGGCATCGGCGCAAGTGCGCTGCACGTCTGACATGTCGTAGGGATCAACGTGGCGGACGAACTCGACGCCGAGCGCACGCACGATCTTCTCGTAATCAACCGCTGTCACTTCCTCTCCGGCCAGGGTGCGCCCGGTGCCGGGATGATCCTGGCCGCCGGTCATCGCCGTGATGTGATTATCCAGCAATAGCACGGTGATGTTGGCCTGGTTATAAATCGCGTCAATCAGCGGCGGGATACCGGAATGGAGGAAGGTCGAATCGCCGATGGTGGCGACAATCGGCTTTTCTTCTGTGCCCGACATGGCCATGCCTACCGCATTGCCTATCCCTGAGCCCATGGCAACAGTGGTGTCGATCGCCTGCAAAGGGTCGAGCGCCGCCAGCGTATAGCAGCCAATGTCGCCGGTGATGCGCGCACCGAGATTGCGCGCGGTGAAATAGGAGGTCATATGCGGGCAGCCAGCGCAGAGCACTGGCGGGCGGGCAAGCTCGGCCACAGCATCAAGTGCCAGGGGCGCGTCCTCGGCCGGGATCAAACCCGCCTCGGCCAGCGCGCCGCGCACGATCTCAGGCGACAGCTCGCCCGCGCGCGGTACGAAATCCTTACCTTCGATGACAATGCCCATAGCGCGGATCTCTGTCTCAAGTAGTGGCTCGAGTTCCTCGACCACGATCACGCGCGTGACCGAGTCACAGAACTTGCGCACGGTCTCACGGGCCAACGGATAGGACGCACCGAGCTTGAGCACGTGTGCGTCAGGCGCCACCTCTTTGACATAGGCATAGGCCGTGCTGTGGGTGATGATTCCGTAATCGGTGCTACCCTTCTCCCAGCGCGTCAACGGCGAGTCGTCGAAGTAACGCTCCAGCGCGGCCTCGCGCTCCAGCACCAGCGGATGGCGGCGACGGGCATGAGCCGGGATAATCACGTTTTTGACCGGATCGTCGACAAACTCGCCGCCGTCCTTCTCCACGCGTGGTTGCAGCGACACGGTGCTGCGCGTGTGCGACAGTCTCGTCGTCGAGCGCAGGATCACCGGCGTGTCGAATTCCTCACTGATCTCGAAGGCAAGCGCGGTGAAGATGCGCGCTTCCTCCGCATCGGACGGCTCCAACACCGGCACCTGGGCAAACCGGGCGAAGAGCCGCGTGTCCTGCTCGTTCTGTGAAGAGTGGATGCCCGGATCGTCCGCTACCGCCAGCACCAGCCCGCCGTTGACACCGATATACGTCTGCGACATCAGCGCATCGGCAGCAACGTTGAGTCCCACATGCTTCATCGCCGAGAGCGCGCGTACGCCTGAGAACGAAGCGCCGATGGCGACATCGACCGCGACCTTCTCGTTAGTCGACCATTGCGCATGCACATCGTCGCGCGGATATTCTGCCAGGGCTTCAAGAATCTCGGTGCTCGGCGTACCGGGATAGGCCGCGGCGACGCGCACCCCACCTTCCCAGGCACCGCGCGCAATGGCTTCGTTTCCCGACAATGGCGCGGCACCCTCGTTCGGTAGCGCTGCTGCGTCCGGCACTGTCTTCTTTGTGTTTCCGCCCAAAACTTACCCTCTCACTCCGTCACATTATGTCTTCCTGCAACAAAGAAATTGTCCGCCGGAAGCGCGGTGCGGCCTTGATCTGGATCAAAGTTCGCCCCAGCAGGACGGAACGCCACCCTCCGGAAAGTATGTTTTCGAAGTGTGTCACATTTTTACAATGTTTTACCAGAAATGTATCACTTCTGGCAAAGGCAACATACTACACTGGGCTGTCACTGTCATCGGGCTGCCCGCTATAGTCATACTGTGGGCGGTAAGGACATACCAAACCTCGTCGCCATATCTTCCTCCTCAGCACTTACAGCGACTGGAATGCTGACTGGATAGAACCGGGGATGCAGACGTCAGCGCCAAAGGGTCGGTGGTTCGAATTCCCCTTCAAATCAGACGACGGTCACGGTGCACGGTGTCTGGTCGTTCTCGAATAGCGCCCCATTGCATCGCTGAGAGCCATGCAACCCTCTGCATTTTTCGCGTAGAATCAACGACACTAAGCGACCGCGATAATCACAGAACACAGCACCTTATCTACCCCTTTTATCCAATATTAGCTTGTCCACCCGTTTCTCCATTTCAGGTTAGCAAGCATATTGCGGGATCACGTACGGCCCCTCCGGCACGAAAGCGACGTGGGGATCGCCCGTAGCCCCAACGCTTTCGGCAATAGCATCTTCGACCGAATAGATCATCTCAACGCCGGTCAGGGCGCGATCCTCACCGGTCAGGCCACTCGCATAAAGGCGCACGCGCCCGGCACGCATGGGCTTAAGCTGCTTTTCCGTTTGCCACTCGTCGACGGCAGCCTGGCGCTTGGCGAGCAGCGAGTCGAGAAACCCGTCCGGTCCCAACGCTAACAGGCGGCTTTGGGCATCGACGAATTCTTCCGAGCCCATGCCTTTGGCGCATTCGGATACAACAATCAAGGTGCCACCCAGTTCCAGAATGCCGAGCGGTCCGACCATGCCTTTGACGGTCTGATAGTAGGTGCTATCCAGCGGATAGCCGGCGCTGCTAGTCACGACAGTCCGGTAGCGGCGTGGAACCTTCAACTCCACGAAAGGGCGGGTGAACGCGACCGCCTGAAGGTGGCTTTCGACGACTTCACCGAAATTAACAAAGGATAGACGGCGGGCATCGTCGATCACCGCATTGACCGCCAGGACGCCGCCGACCATGCCGACGATTTCCAACTGATCCTGGTGCAGAGGGTTGCCCTCGAGAACGCCGTTGTCCGCGTTGGGATCTTCCATATAGCGTGCGCTGTGGAGGGTGGTGATGGTTTCAGCGTGAGCGATGCCAGGTGCGATCACTTTTCTGCCGCCGGAATAGCCAGCCATGAAATGGGGTTCAACAAGGCCTGTGACGATCCGGAGGTCGGCCTCCACGAAGCGCTTGTCGAGTCGCACCACATTGCCGCGGCTGGTATTGCCGACATGCACGTGCGCCGCATCATCTCTGGCAAAATGATTAACTACGCTAACAGTCTCGAGAACCCAGTCGTCACCGACGACGCGGCGCAGCTCCTCGCCCTCGTTTGGGGGATGCAGACCCGTTGCCACCAATACCGTGATCGCCTCCGGCGCCAAGTCGGCGTCGAGCAAGGTACGGATCAATGGCGGCAGAATGACTCCATTGGGGACCGGGCGCGTAACGTCACAAATCAAGATACAGGCGCTGCCTGCGCCTTGTGCCCGCAAGTGCAGAGGCGGTGCGCCAACCGGCCCAGCCAACGCCTTACCGACTGCGGTCAATGCATCTGGGAGCACAGGCATCTGTTGCTTTTCAAGGACGTCTGTCTGCCAGCCGGCATCGATTTCGACCGGCAGGGTGCCCTCGCCGTACAGTAACTCAACGTGCATCGATCGCCCTTAATATCCGCAGGGCGGCACAGGCCGCGCCATAGCCGTTGTCGATATTGACGGTGACAATGCCGGGGCTACAGCTTGTCAGTGAGGCCCGCAACGCAGTCTCACCTTCGTTTGCGACACCATAGCCTGTCGAGGTCGGCACGGCGACCACCACGCCTGGAACGAGACCACCAAGCACACTAACCAACGCCGCGTCCATACCGGCCACGGCAATGAGCACAGACATTTCACGCAGGCGGTCAACCTTGTCGAGTAGGCGCCAGAGTCCGGCCACACCGACATCAAAGACGAGTTCGCAGGACTCGCCAGAAAACGCTAGCGTGCGCGCCGCTTCGTAGCCCGGCCCAGCATCGGAGGTTCCGGCCGTTACTACCGCAACACGGCTTGCCCCTTTAGTCGGCACCTGCTCGCCGAAGACTGCCGTGCGCGATAGCGCATGATAATCGAGGGCATCCGCGTGATGTCCGGGCAGCGCCGCAAACCCCGCTTCATCGAGCCGCGTCAACAGCAGCGTGCGTCTATCCGCCGTCGCCTCATCGAGAATGTGCGCGATCTGTGCCGTGCTCTTGCCTGTGCAGAACACCGCCTCCGCCAGGCCGATGCGCGCGTGGCGATCCTTGTCGAACTCGACCTCGTGGGCGCCGCTCATGTGTCCTTCGGATGCAAGAAGGCACTGCCCATACGATAGGGCTCGAAACGCACGGGCAGCCGCGGTGCGGCGGGCCGCATGATGCTGGTAACCGCATCGCCGAGAGAGGCACAGTCGCCGAGCCGCGCCAGGCTGTCACCGTCGAGCTCGATCACCACCGCGTCGTTGCGCACCCGACAGCGCACAGTGCGCGACTGCAATTGCCGCCTGACAAACCGTTCTGCGGCGTCCACGGCCGTCAGCATATCGGCCTCGATGCGGATGCCCGTCTCGATGCGGCTCGATAGGCACGGCGAGGCCGGTAGCTCGACCACGTCATCAAGCCCGAGCGCCGCCGCAATATCGCGCACAACTGATTTGGAGATGCCGGCCTCGACGAAGGGATGGCGCACTTGGCGCTCGGCCGCCGCATCGAGGCCCGGGCGGTAGTCACCAAGATCGTCGATGTTGGCACCGGACACCACCGTGCGATCCGTGTGCCGGGCAATGCTGTCGTAAAGGCTTGTCTTACACCAATAACAGCGATTGACCGGATTGGCGAGATAGCGCTCGTCGTCGAACTCGCCGGCATCGACCACATGCAGGTCCCAGCCGTCACGGGTGGCGCGAGCGTGCACGCGCTCGGTTGCCACGGGCGGCACCGCAGGTGAGGTGGCGTGGAACATCTGGACAGCAACAGGTGACCGGCGGTGGGCGAAGGCGGCCAGGGTCATGCTGTCGACCCCACCGCTCACCGCCACTGCCACTGCCAAGGGCCCGATATCGTCTAGCACCGCAGCCAGCGCGTCATGCATCGTCATCACTTTCGCCCCGCACCTCCAAGGCCCATTTCTCGATCTGTCTTCGCAACCGCTCCCTTTGCGCCCGATCGCCGACATCGGCCAAATCCGCCATTTCGGCCTTGGCCGTCTGTTTGCCGTCGGGTCTTGCAACGATCTTAGCGCGAAAGGAGCCGCCTTCGCCGTCCATGACCGTTTCCCGGCGCGACAGCAGCACTCGGTTCTGTATCGTCCAGCGCAGGCCTATTGTTGCGGTTTCCGAAAAGCACGCAGCGGCTACCGCCTCGCGGGTCTCGGGCGGCGCCAGCACCTGTATGCGCGCGGCAAGACGCCCGCCCTTGCCGATGAAATCGCTCTGGGTGACATCCAGCACAGCATCGAGCGCCCGCAGACGGTCGAGGGCCAAAGCTAGATCCTCGGGGCTCTGGTCGTCCACATCGAAAGCAATCACAGCAACCTGATCGGCATCGCGCCGTGTTACCGATTCATAAAGCTGCGCCCGCAAAATGTTGCTACGTCCTTCGAGGGTCGCGGTGCCGAAGCCGTTGCCAACCGCGAGCAGCCGGCGGGGTGTCGGATCCGACGCTGCCTGGCTCGGCGCCAGATGCTTCAGGATCGCTGCCCCTGTCGGGGTAATGCGCTCGCCGTCGACGCCATCGTCAACAAGCGTCATATCACGCAACAAAATCAGTGTTGCCGGCGCCGGCACGGGAAACGTGCCGTGGGCGATGCGGACCATGCCGCGACCACGCGGCAGGGCACCACAACTCCAGCTCTGCACGCCCAGAGCCTCGATCAGCGCCGCAGAGACAGAAAGATCGACAATGGTGTCCAAGCCGCCGAGCTCGTGAAATTTGACCTCGTCGGCAACAATGCCATGGACCTCGGCTTCGGCCTCGGCCAGCAATGCCAATATGGCAAGCGCACGCTCACGTACGGTCGCCGACAGATCAGCCACCATTAAGGATTCGCGCACTTCTCTGACAACTGTCGAATGAGGCGGATCCGGACAGCTGACGCGAAAGCGTCTTCCGACCAACCTACCGTCATCATGAGCCAGAATGTTGGCCTCTACGGCGGGTAATTGTAGTGCTGCAACTGTTGTATCAACCAGAGACTTAAGGTCCGATCTGGCATCAACTATGGCAGCAACGAACATATCGCCTGCGACACCGCCCACGGCATCGAGATGGATGTGCATCAGGCAGCGTCGCGCAGAATGGGTCCCAAGGCATCACGAACCACCTCGGGACCGGCACCGCTGCAATGCGCATTTTCGCTCAAATGACGCCGCCAGGCGCGGCCGCCACGACAGCCCCGAAATAGACCCAGCATGTGCCGCGTGATACTGGCAAGCGGCACTCCCTCGGCGCACTGGCGCGTGATATACGGCAGCATGCTCTCGGCCACCGTATCGCGGCTCGCAACCGGGCTGGCATCGCCATAGATCCGCCCGTCCACCTCGGCCAGCAGATAGGGATTCTCGTATGCTGCACGGCCGAGCATGACGCCGTCGACAAGAGCGAGACGCGCAGCGGCCTCATCGAGCGTGGCGATACCACCATTGATGATGATCTCGAGCGCAGGAAAATCCCGCTTGAGCCGATAGACCCGCTCGTAGTTCAACGGTGGCACTTCGCGGTTTTGCTTCGGACAAAGGCCGCTGAGGATTGCCGAACGAGAATGGATGATGAAACTCCGCGCGCCCGCCTCGGCCACAGTGCCCACAAAATCGTCCAGAAATGCCACATCTGTGCGCTCGTCAACGCCAATGCGTGTCTTGACCGTGACCGGCAGCCCGCAACCTTCGATCATGGCCGAAACACAACGCGCCACCACCTCGGGCTCGGCCATCAAACATACCCCAATCTTGCGCTGCCGGACCCGGTTGCTGGGACAGCCGATATTGAGATTGATTTCGTCATAGCCCCAGGCCTCGGCAATAGCGGCGCAGCGCGCTAGGATCGCTGGGTTGTTTCCGCCCAGCTGCAAGGCAAGCGGATGCTCGCTGACGTCGAAGTCAAGCAGCCGCGCGCGATCGCCGTGAATCACGGCATCAGTCGTCACCATCTCGCTGTAGAGCACCGCACGCCGGCTGATGCGGCGCAGGAAATAGCGGTTATGGCGATCGGTCCGCGCCATCATGGGTGCCACGCAAAAGCGGCGGTCAAGCATCGCCCCTAGCCTCTACCCGGCCGCGCTCAATGATGTAGGCAGTGTCGATAAGATCCTCGGAGTGGGTCGAGTCCGATTCGGAGAGCAGGACTGACAGCCCCTGCTCCTTCAGCCCCAAAAGTACTTCGGCGAGGCGGCCAGCAAGCGCCGGCGCCACGCCCTCGAAAGGCTCGTCGAGGAGCACGAGCTTGGTGGCCGTCATCAAGGCTCGCGCCAGCGCCGCCAGCTTCTGCTGGCCACCAGAGAGTTGCATGGCGCGGCGCACAGCCAAATGCTCGACTTCCGGCATCAAGGCATAGATTCTGGCGATGCGATCCTCAGCATCATCAATACGGGTGGCCCAGGCAGGAACCAATATGTTTTCACGCACCGTAAGCTCCGGAACCAGGCGCCGATTCTCGGGCATGTAGCCGATACCGAGGCCGGCGCGCGCATGCGCAGGCATGGCGCCGAGATCACCACCATCGAAGGCTATGCTGCCGCCGCTGCGCGGGATCAACCCCATGACCGAACGCATGAACGTGGTCTTGCCAGCACCGTTGCGGCCCATCAGGGCGGTCAGGCTACCGGGTGCGACGTCGAGCGACACACCGTCGAGAATGGTCGCAGCGGCAATGCGGACATGCAGATCGCTGACGCTCAACATCGCTACCTACCGTCGCCTATGCAACTCGGAGCCAACAACATAGTTGCGCACGTCCGCATCGGCGAGCACTGTTTCGGGTGGCCCGTCGGCAATCACGCGACCGTCGTAGAACGCCAGAACCCGCTTGGCATAGCTCTCCACCACCTCCATATCGTGCTCAACAAAGAGGAGCGTCATGCCCTCACATTCCAGCGCTGCCATAATGGTATCCATCATGGCGCTCTTTTCATCAGCGCTGACGCCGCTGGTCGGCTCGTCAAGCAGCAACAGACTAGTCTCGCCGGCCATGGCCATGGCGATGTCGAGCAGCTTGCGCACGCCCTGAGGTAGCTTGCCAACAATCTGATCGCGATATTCGTCGATGGAGAACCGCGTCAGGACACCATCCGCCGAGGCAACGATGTCGGCGCCATAGAGCGGTCGCCAGCCACTGGGTCGGTCCGTGACAGCGATTCCGAGCGCGATCATCATATTGTCGAGCACGTTGAGTTTCGGAAATATCTGCGGAATCTGGAACGAGCGGTGGATGCCGAGACGCGTCACATGGCGCGGGCTGAGGTGGGTGATATCACGCCCGTCATGGCGAATGACGCCGGTGTCGGGCTTGAGGTATCCCGTGACCATGTTGACGAACGTGGTCTTACCGGCACCATTGGCGCCGATCACGCCAAGACGCTCACCGGCATCGACGGTGACCGAAACATCGTCGGCCGCGACCACCGCGCCAAAGCGCTTGTTGAGACCTTCTGTCGCCAGCACCGCCGCCATCTCAGGAGCGCTCCTTGGGCAGCCGAAAAATCGACCACAGGCCGCCCGGCAGAAACAGAATCACCAGCAACAATGTGCCGCCGAGCAACATCTGCCAGAAGTTCGGGGCGTACTGGAGCGCGTAGGTGCGCACTAGTTCGAAGATCAACGCGCCCACAAACGGCGCCGCGACGCTGCCGGTACCACTGAGGATGGCGACGAAAACAAATTCACCAGACTTGGTCCAATAGACAAAGTCCTCGGGCGTAACGTGACCGATAAGAAGCGCGGTCAAAACGCCACCGAGCCCAGATAACATCGCCGCCAACACATACTTGATATGGATAGCCCGGCGCACGGAGATGCCGAGATATTCGACGCGCACCTCGTTCTCACGGATAGCTTCGCCGATATAGCCCATGGTGGACGAGAGATAGCGATGCGCAGCAAAAGCGCAAAGAAACGCAAACACGCATATCAAGCCATACAGCTCAAAGGTAAGCCGCTGTCCGCTACCCGGCTGGTAGGTGAAATAGCTCGGCCGCCCAACACTGAAGCCGTCGGTACTGCCCAGCTCGGCGCTGTTAACCAGCAGCCCGAACAAAATCATGGATAAGGCCAGACTGAGCATGGCAAAAAATATTGCCCGGTAGCGTGCCATCAGAAAGCCAAGCATGAATGCGATCACACCGGAAATAGTAACGCCGATGATAGACAGAACAAAAATATCACTGATACCCATGAAAGTGTAAGACATCGCCGCCGCGTAGGCTCCGATGCCGTAATAGAGTGCCTGGCCGAACGAGACCAGCCCAGCGCGCATCTGCACCATCAGGCCCAGCACGACCAAGCCCGTCGCTAGCGACAAGGCGACCATGTTTACGGCCCAACCCGGCAGCACCAGATAGCCCGCAAGCAGGGTGACCAGCGCCACGACCATACCGAAGACGGTGAAATCGCGTGTCATATCTTGCGCGTCTCGACGCGCCCAAACAGCCCTTGCGGGCGTATAATTAGGACCAGAGCCATGACGCCATAGACGATGAAAAGCTCGAGCTCAGGCATGTACTTGACCGCCAGCACGCGGCCAAACCCGACAAAAAGCGCGCCGAGCGCCGCGCCCTCGATGCTACCCAAGCCGCCGATCACCACCACGGCAAAGGCGAGCACTATGATCTCGACTCCAATACCCGGCACTACTGACAGCATGGGCGCTGTGACCGCGCCGCCGAGTGCACCGAGCATGGCGCCAACCACGAACGTGACAGTGAAGACGCGCGTGACATTGACACCTAGGGCCCGGGCAAGCTCACGATCGAAGATCACGACGTGCAACAGCTTGCCCGGGCGCGTGCGGTTGATGCCGAACCAGACACCAAGCCCGACGACGGCAGCCAGACCCATCAACCCGAAGTCATAAGTAAAGAACGAGATGTCACCGATATCAACGAAGCCCGGAAGGTCACGCGGTTGCCAAGGCATGTAGGACTGCACGCCGAAGACCAGCTTCGTAACGTCTTCGAGAATCAGAAAGGCGGCGTAGGTCACAAGGACGATCACGATTTCGTCGCGCCCGTACATCCACTGTAAAAGACCGCGTTCCAGCACTAAACCCATGACCAGGCCGACCACGACAGCGGCAAGTAGCAACAGCACATAAGTGCCGATGACCGGATAGTCCGCATTCATGTATTCGCCCACCGCCCATGCCGAGGTGAAGGCACCGAGCGCATAAAGGCTACCATGGGCGACATTGAGGATGTTCATCACCCCGTAAATCAGGGTGAGCCCCACCGCGACCAGAAAGAGGTACGAGGCATAGGTCGTGCCGTCGACCAGAATGGGAGCAAGGTCGCTCATTTGTCTCCGCCGGGGTTCCCTACGATAAGAGGGCGTGGTTTAGCGCATATGCTTACGCTCAAGCAATCTCGACGGCGAGAACGCCTTCCTCCACGCCTTCCGCCCCTTCCGTCAGATGGACCGCACTGACCGTACCATCGACCGGCGCCTCATGAGGCACCTCGGTTTTCATAACTTCGAGAATGAACAACACATCGCCGGTCTTAACGTTATCTCCCGCCGCCACCAGCACTTTCCAGACATTGCCCGGCACATCCGTGTGAACCTGAGATGCCATTAGCCTCTCCCCCATCGCTGCCGCAACCAGGCGATGACCGATGCCAAACAGCCAATGCGATAGCGCATCACCAGGCCGGGCGCCATGCCTTTGCGCCAATCTCGTCCATCTTACCCATGCCGCAACCTAGAGCCTTATCGGGCCAGATGGAACCGATTTGGCCGCAAAGGCTGTAGGCAACCTTTGCGCATCGCGCCCGATTCGGCCATGGTTCAGGGTGACGTTTCTTGAGGGAGGATCCGCAATGCGCCATTGTCATGTCATCGTGCCCGCGCTTGCCGCCTTGGCAGCGCTGTCCCAGCCCGTACTCGCCGATCTGATGTTGGCCGGCGGCGACAGCAAAGTGAGCTTCAGCGAAACCGGTGCGGTATTTGGCCCCCCCGGCAACGACGTGGTCTCGGTCATCGATATCGGCGGCGATCCCGCCAACCCGCGCATTATTGCCGATCTGCCGTTGATGAACTCGGTCTTCGGGCCACCCACAAATCTCGCCATCACGCCCGATGAAAGCCTGGCTTTGATCGCCAACGCCATGGACTGGACCCAGGATTATAGTGGCTGGAAGCCCTCACCTCACAACCAGATTCATATCGTCGACTTGACCCTCGATCCACCACAGGCGATCGAAACCCTGACGGTCGGCCGCCAACCCTCGGGCCTCGCCATCAGCCGCAACGGCAAGATCGCCTTGGTCGCTTATCGCGCCGACGACGCCATCGGCGTCTTAGAGATCGACGGCAAGTCGGTACGCCTCGTGCAGACTTTGGAGATGGGCGAGCAGGTGGCGGCGGTGGCCATCACGCCGGCAGGCGACCGGGCGCTGGTAGCCAAGTTTCCCGGCCACAAGATCGCCGTGCTCGAAATCGAGAACGGCCGGATAAGCTACGACCCGACACTCGATATGCCGGTCGGACAATGGCCCTACAACATCAAGATCAGCCCGGATGGCAGCTTCGCACTGAGCGCCGATAACGGAAATGGCGGGCGTTCTGACGGCCACATCGACACGGTCAGCGTCATCGATCTGGAAGCCACACCACCGCGCGTGATCGACAGAGTGGTAGTTGGCGACGCGCCTGAGGGCTTAGCCATCAGCCCGACCGGCGAGATCGCCGTTGCCATTTTACTGCGCGGTAGCGCCGGCGTCGCGCACGATAGCTGGTACTACAACCGTAACGGCAGCGTCGTGGTTCTCGCCATCGACGACAAGACCCTAACCCGGGTCGCCGAGATCGAGGTAGAGGGCCTGCCGGAGGGTGTCGTCTTTAGTCCCGATGGCAGCTACCTCTATGTCGGAAATTTTGTTGACAGCACAATCTCCGTCCTCAAGGTCGACGGCACCAAAGTCACGAATACCGGCCACACCTTGGCGCTGCCTGCGCCGCCGGGCTCTATGGGCAGCAGCCTGCCTTAAGGCTCAGGCATAGTCAGGGTTCACACTACATAGTAGGCCGATCATGAGTTCGGCCTGATACCCAGAAGACATTCGGAAACCTGACGTAGCGCAGAATATTCAGAAACATAGCAAAAGCCTGTCGAGGCAGTCTTTTGTCGCCTTATCCGACCGGGCGAAAACAACAGTGTTATCTGATATTGTGGCGAACGCCGCGCTAGGACTTTGTATGTATCCTACCGCAAAGTCCCCTAATCAGGGTTGCCGTCCTCATCCTCATCCCCATCCAGTACCGACTCGTCCAGCCGGCTCACGGAGACCACGCGCTCGCCTTCTGCCGTCTTAAAAAGCGTTACGCCCTGGGTGTTGCGGCCGGCTATGCGAATGTCTGCGACGGGGCAGCGGATGAGCTGGCCACCGTCGGTGACTAGTAGGATTTGGTCTTCGTCACCAACCGGGAAGGAGGCCACAACCTCACCGTTGCGGTCAGAGGTCTCGATGTTGATGATGCCTTGGCCACCGCGCCCGGCGATGCGGTATTCGTAGGCCGAACTGCGTTTACCGTAGCCATTCTCGGTAACCGTCAAAATGAACTGCTCGCCGGCGGCGAGTTCGTCGTAGGCCGGCTCGTGGGGCGGCACTTCGTCGTCGCCGCGGCGCACAGCCATGGCGTGACGCAGATAGGCGTCGCGGAAGGCAGTACTGTCAGCCTCGGCATGGTCGAGGATCGACATGGAAATAACCCGGTCATTGTCCTTCAAACGGATGCCGCGCACACCCGTCGAGCTGCGCCCGGCGAAGACACGCACATCGGTGACTGAGAAACGGATGCACTTGCCGCTGGCCGCCGCCAGCAGCACGTCATCGTCCTCACCGCAGGGCTGCACGCCGATCAACTCGCCCTTGTCCTCGAGCTTCATGGCAATCTTGCCGTTGGCCATAATGTTGGTGAAGTCGGACAACGCATTGCGCCTGACGGTACCTTGCGAAGTGGAAAACATCACGTGGAGCGCGCCCCAGCTCTCCTCGTTTTCAGGTAAAGGCATCATGGTGGCGATAGTTTCGCCCTCGGCCAGTGGCAACAGGTTAACCAGCGACCGGCCACGCGCCTGCGGTGTGCCGAGCGGCAGGCGGTAGACTTTGCGCGAATGGGCCATGCCGCGGCTGGTGAAGAACAGCATCGGCGTGTGAGTGTTAGCGACGAAGATACGCGAGACAAAATCCTCCTCACGCGTCGCCATGCCGGAACGCCCCTTGCCGCCGCGGCGCTGGGCGCGATAGGTGGAAAGCGGTACGCGCTTGACGTAGCCTTTGTGAGTAAGCGTCACGACCATGTCTTCACGCTGGATTAGATCCTCGATATCGTGCTCGAACTCGGCATCCTGGATGGTCGTGCGACGCGGGCTATCGCCGAATTGCTCGGCCACATCGCGTAATTCTCCCCGCAGGATATCGAGCACGCGGGTGCGCGAACGCAAGACATCGAGATAGTCGACGATACGGGCCGTCACATCCTCGAGGTCCTTGGCGATCTTCTCGCGCTCGAGCCCAGTCAAACGTTGTAAGCGAAGGTCGAGTATTGCCTTGGTCTGGATCGCAGAAAGGCGATAATTGCCGTCCCCATCGACAGCGTGGCCAGGTTCGTCGATGAGGGCAATCACCGGTGCCACGTCCTGGGCCGGCCAAGCCCGATCCATGAGACCTCTGCGTGCCGCATCCGCATCGGCAGCGTTGCGGATGACGGCAATGATGTCGTCGATATTAGCGACCGCGACCGCCAGGCCGGCGAGGATATGGGCGCGCTCGCGGGCCCGTCTTAGCTCGTACTTGGTGCGCCGGGTGATCACCTCCTCGCGAAAAGCAAGAAAGGCTTCCAGCATGCGCTTGAGGGTGAGTTGCTGCGGCCTACCGCCGTCAAGCGCCAGGGCGTTGACACCAAAGCTCGTTTGCAGCGGCGTATAACGATAAAGCTGGCTCAGCACGACCTCGAAATTAGCATTGCGCTTCAGCTCAACAACGACACGTACGCCGTCACGGTCGGATTCGTCACGCAGATCCGAAATACCTTCGATGCGCTTATCGCGCACCGCCTCCGCGACCTGCTCCACCAAGCGCGATTTGTTGACCTGATAGGGGATTTCGGTAATGACGATAGTGCGCTCGTCATTCTCCTCCGTCACGCGCCCGCGCATGACCACCGAGCCGCGCCCGGTGTGGTAGGCCGCGTGAATACCCGCCCTGCCCATAATCAGCCCACCGGTCGGGAAATCGGGACCCGGCACGATCTCCATCAGGGCCTCGATGGTCATCTCCGGGTCGTCGATCAGTGCCAAGGCCGCCGCCACGACCTCGCCCAGATTGTGGGGCGGCACGTTGGTGGCCATGCCGACGGCGATGCCGCCGGCGCCGTTGACCAGCAAATTGGGAAAACGTGCCGGCAACACCGTTGGCTCGTGCTCCGACTCGTCGTAATTGGCTTGAAAGTCAACCGTGTCCTTATCGAGATCATCCAGCAGCGCCGTGGCCGAGCGCGCCAAACGCGCCTCGGTATAACGCATGGCGGCAGGCCGGTCGCCGTCCATGGAACCGAAATTGCCCTGACCATCGATCAGCGGCAGGCGCATGGAAAAATCCTGCGCCATCCGCACCATGGCATCGTAGATAGCAGTGTCCCCGTGCGGGTGGTACTTGCCCATTACGTCGCCGACCACACGGGCCGACTTACGATAGGGGCGGTTCCACTGATAGCCGTTTTCCTCCATGGAAAAGAGGATGCGGCGGTGCACCGGCTTGAGGCCATCACGCACATCTGGAAGCGCACGACTAACGATCACACTCATGGCATAATCAAGGTAGGAGCGCTTCATCTCCTCCTCGATCGACACTGGCGCTACGCCGCGCGGTCGGACTTCGCTGGTATCTGTCAAAGCTGCCTTCGGCTAAATCCAGGTGAGATCGGGGTGACCCGCACAATGTCTATGAAGGTTACCAGATATTGCGGTGCCAGTGTGGAGAAACCCACAAAATATGAGCGAAAAAGGACAGTCGGCCGCATCCCTTCATAGCCCGTCTGGGACCTAGTGGAAAGCCCCGCTTTTTGACTTCGCTAGCGATCGATATTCGGGGTCGCCGAGAGCATTTTGCGACTGACGGAGCGGGCCCGCCAGACCTCGTCCGACAAAAGCGCGAACGCATTGCTGGCCAAGACCTCCGACGAGAGCAAGCTGTGGAAGTCGTTCAGGCCCGTTGCCGCGGTGAAAGATTCTGCGGCCACCCTGTTCAGACAAAGGTAGCGCCAAGGTACCGGCCCTGACGGTTTGCCGGCACAATACTCGAAGCCTTCCATGTCCCCGGCCCAGGGTAGGTGCTTGTGGATCATGGCGAATTAGATCACCGCATCGGCGCCGATCGATGACGGAGAGTCCCTCACGCCACGGCGGTGTTCTCACCAAGGTGACATGCACGATCTCTAAGCCCTCCATTACACCGCCACGCTGTCGAGCTTTCCGATAAGCTGGCTCGCCTTGTCGCGCTTCGCGGCATCGGGGTCCCGTTGGACGATACGCTGCAACGCCGCGCGAGCTTCGCCATCACCGCGCTCAGCCATCTCAAATGCAATACTGTCGCGGCGCTCATAATACTGCCTGTCAAACGGGACAATACGGGGCGTCGCATCCCACCAGTAATATTGCGGAACATCTCCCGACCAGCCCTCGTAGATATTCTCCCAGGTTCCCATTCCGGCGTAGGGCGACAGAGACAGCTCCGTGACGGGATCACTTGCGCGTTGGAAGCGCATATCGATGGATTGGCGCAGGTTGTCCGATAGGTTTGGCAGCGCACGATGAACGCTGAGGCTGTGAAAGATTAGCACATCACCCAACGCAAAATCTTCAGCATGCCAGGTTCCCTCCAGGGGATCAGACACAATCATGCCGCCGGCGCCGTTGGAAACGGCAAAGTCATGCACTCCCTGCTTGTGCGAGCTGCGCGCGACCGACAAGGCACCCCGGCTCATGGGGCAGTCGTCGAGGGGAACCCAGGCGGTATAGGTCTCGGGTGTTCCCTGGATGTGCACATAGTCTTGGTGCGGTGGCGTGGTGAATTCGGCACGCTTGGGAAAGACGATGCGCGGGATAACCAACGGATGCGCCAGCACCGCCCCGCCCAATATCCGCTCGAACAGATCGATCAGCGCCGATTGGTGGGGCAAGGCATGTAGGGCCTCAAAACGATAGAGCCGCCGCAATACAGCGACGAATGCGTCATCGGGATCGACGCAGGCGGCCTCTGGCCTGGCCGCAGCGTCGTCCGATGGCTGGTCCTCACGCAGCCAGCCGGCCTCAGCAATCACGTTGAGGCACTTGCGACGCAACGCCGCAAGCGGTTCCACCGACAGCAAGCCACGCAAGAACAGATAGCCGTCGGCGTGTAGACGCTCGCGCAGCGTTTCGCCGTCCTCGCAGATCGCTGTGGAATCCGCGAACGACCTTAGCCCGGCCTTATCAAATTCCATCGCTTTTCCATCACGGCGGTGAGCGCCTGGCCGGGGACGATTTGCCGGAAGAGCCGTCGGTGCCTTTTAGGGTATTTGGAGTGCGCTCGTAGCGCCAGGGCTTGCCATACACAACGATTCTCCAACTTCTGTTGCTCTTCCTGCCGCCATCGAGCGAGAAGAAGACACGGTGACGATACCGGACGCCGCCTAGAAGGGAATATCGTCGTCGAAGTCGCCACCGCTCGGGGCCGAGCCATCTCTTCCGCCGCCATAACCGCCACTAGCGACCTCGCCCGCCATGTCACCACCACCACCTTCGCCCCGGCTATCGAGCATTTGTAACTCACCGCGGAAGCGCTGTAGCACGACCTCGGTCGAGTACTTGTCGTTGCCCGACTGATCCTGCCACTTGCGGGTCTGCAACTGGCCTTCGATATAGACCTTCGACCCTTTGTGGAGATATTTCTCTGCCACATCGAGCAGGTGCTCGTTGAAGATCACCACGCGATGCCACTCGGTGCGCTCTTGGCGCTGGCCATCCTTACCCTTCCACGACTCGCTGGTAGCAACGCTCAGATTAGCGACACGGCCGCCGTTCTGCATCGTGCGAGTTTCCGGATCCCGCCCCAGATTGCCGACCAAGATCACCTTGTTGACGCTTCCCGCCATTGCACTCCCCGTAGAGCTGTCGTTGTCCGTAACGAGTATACCCTTATACTTCGGTCTGGCCATGCACACTGACATATCCATACGCGGCGCCCGCGAGCATAACCTCAAATCCATTGACGTAGATCTGCCGCGCAACTCTCTCGTCGTGATCACGGGCCTCTCGGGCTCGGGCAAATCCTCGCTCGCCTTCGACACTATCTATGCCGAAGGCCAGCGGCGCTATGTCGAGAGCCTGTCGGCCTATGCTCGACAATTCCTTGAGCTGATGGAAAAGCCGGATGTTGATTCGATCGACGGCTTGTCGCCGGCCATCGCTATCGACCAGAAGACGACCTCTCGCAACCCGCGCTCCACAGTGGGCACGGTGACTGAGATCTACGACTACATGCGCCTGCTCTGGGCGCGAATCGGCATCCCCTATTCGCCAGCCACCGGTCTGCCCATCGAGAGCCAGAGCGTAAGCCAGATGGTCGACGGCATCGTGGCCATGGCTGACGGCACGCGACTGTATTTGCTGGCGCCCGCGGTGCGTGGGCGCAAGGGCGAGTACCGTAAGGAGATCGCAGAGCTGATGAGGCGCGGCTTCCAGCGGCTCAAGGTTGACGGTGAGATTTACGAGATAGACGACGTGCCGAAGCTCGACAAGAAGCGCAAGCACGATATCGAGGTGGTGGTGGATCGGCTGGTGGTGCGCGAGGGCATGGGCAACCGGCTCGCGGATTCCATCGAGACCGCGCTCGCACTCTCCGACGGCCTCGCCATTGCCGAAGACGCCGATAACGGCGAACGCACCACCTTCTCGGCGCGCTTCGCCTGCCCAGTCTCGGGCTTCACCATAGACGAAATTGAGCCGCGACTATTTTCCTTCAACAATCCCTTCGGCGCCTGCCCCGCTTGCGGCGGCCTCGGCACGCACACCTATTTCGATGCCGAGTTAGTCGTACCGGACGACAGCCTGTCTCTACGCGAGGGTACAATTGCGCCTTGGGCAAATGCCTCGACGCAATATTACCAGCAAAGTTTGGAGAGCTTAGCCAAGCACTATAAATTCAAATTTAACAAGCCTTTCAAGGAACTACCTGAAAAAATTCAAAAAGCAATTCTCTATGGCTCCGATGGTGCCGACGTGGTCATGACCTATGACGACGGCCTGCGCAACTACACGACAGAGCGCCCCTTCGAAGGCGTCATCCCCAATCTCGAGCGACGCTTCCGCGATACTGAAAACGCCTGGCTGCGGGAAGAGCTAGCCCGCTTCCAAAGCGAGGCACCGTGCGAGGCTTGCGCCGGTTACCGCCTCAAACCCGCGGCACTTGCCGTGAAGATCGGCGGCTGCCATATCGGCGAGATTACCGAGCGCTCCATCGGCGCCATCGCAAGCTGGTTCGCCGAGCTCGAATCTACCCTCAGCGAAAACCAGCGCGAGATTGCCCACCGGGTGCTCAAGGAGATCACGCTCAGGCTCGGCTTCCTGGTCGATGTTGGGCTCGATTATCTTACTTTGTCGCGCAACTCAGGAACCTTGTCGGGCGGCGAAAGCCAACGCATCCGCCTCGCCTCGCAGATCGGCTCCGGGCTGACGGGCGTACTCTACGTGCTCGACGAGCCTTCGATCGGGTTGCATCAGCGCGACAATGCGCGGCTGCTGTCAACGCTAGAGAACCTGCGCGACCTCGGCAATACGGTTATCGTGGTCGAGCACGACGAAGATGCGATCCGCGCCGCCGACCATGTCATCGACATGGGCCCCGGCGCGGGCGAGCACGGCGGCCAGATAGTGGCCGCAGGCACGCCCGGCGACATTCTCGCCGACAGCGCCAGCCTCACCGGACAATACTTGTCCGGGCGGCGCAAGATTCCCGTGCCCGGACAGCGCCGCGAAAGCGCCAGGGAAATCACCATCATCGGCGCCTGCGAGAACAACCTACAGGATATCACGGTCTCGATCCCACTCGGCACGCTGACCTGCGTCACCGGTGTCTCGGGCAGCGGCAAGTCGAGCCTCATCGTCGACACGCTATATCCCGCCCTCGCCCGCCGCATCAGCCGCGCCCGTCTTCATCCCGGCGCACACGAGACCATCGAAGGCATGGCCTACCTAGACAAGGTGGTCGATATCGACCAATCGCCCATTGGACGCACACCACGCTCCAACCCGGCCACCTATACGGGCTGCTTCACGCCCATCCGGGATTGGTTCGCCGGCCTGCCCGCAGCCAAGGCGCGCGGGTACAAGCCCGGCCGCTTTTCGTTCAACGTTAAGGGCGGGCGCTGCGAGGCCTGCCAGGGCGACGGCGTCATCAAGATCGAGATGCACTTTCTGCCAGACGTCTACGTCACCTGCGACACCTGTCACGGCGCCCGCTATAACCGCGAAACGCTTGAAGTTCTGTACCGTGACAAGTCCATCGCCGGCGTGCTCGACATGACCGTCGAAGAAGCGGCCGATTTCTTCGGCGCCGTACCCACCATCCGCGGTAAGCTGGAGACTTTGAAGCGCGTAGGCCTCGGCTACATTCGGGTTGGCCAGCCGGCGACAACGCTCTCAGGCGGTGAGGCGCAGCGCGTGAAACTCGCCAAGGAACTTTCCCGCCGGGCTACGGGCAAGACACTCTACATCCTCGACGAGCCCACTACGGGCCTCCATTCTGAGGACATCCGCAAGCTGCTGGAAGTACTCCAGGCCCTGGTCGAGACAGGCAATACGGTGGTGGTGATCGAGCATAACCTGGAGGTCATCAAGACCGCCGACTGGATCATCGATCTCGGGCCCGACGGCGGCGACGGTGGCGGCTGTGTGGTCGCCGAAGGCACGCCGGAAGAGGTGGCCGCTAACCAAGAAAGCTATACCGGCAAATACCTGGCCCGTCCGTTGGGCCTAAAGCGCCGCAACGGGCGCAAACGAAAGAAAGCGTCATAAGGAAATCAATGTGACCCCACCGACCGTACAGCCGGGTGAGCCGGCACTGGAGTTCGATTTGCGGCTGGTGGCCTTGTCCCCAGTAAAAAAGCCATAATCGCGCCGGTACATGTGATTGGCGGCGGCCTGGCGGGAAGCGAAGCCGCATGGCAGCTGGCGCGCGCCAGCGTGCCCGTGATTCTGCACGAGATGCGCCCCGAGCGCGGCACTGATGCGCACCAAACGGGGCAGTTGGCGGAGCTCGTCTGCTCCAACTCGTTCCGCTCTGACGATGCGGAAGGCAATGCCGTCGGCCTACTGCATGCCGAGATGCGCCGCACGGACTCGCTGATTCTGATCTCGGCTGACGCGCACCAAGTGCCTGCCGGCGGTGCCCTAGCCGTCGACCGCGTCGGCTTCGCGACTGCGGTCGAGACAGCACTCGAGGACCACCCGCTGGTTACCATTGAGCGCCGCGAAATCACCGGCCTGCCGCCAGAGGATTGGGACTCGGTGATTGTCGCCACCGGACCGCTCACCTCGCCCGCCCTAGCAGATGCCGTCACGGCTCTGACCGGTGAGGACAAGCTCGCCTTTTTCGATGCCATCGCGCCGATCGTCCATCGCGAGAGTATCGACATGGAAAAGGCCTGGTTCCAGTCACGCTACGACAAGCCTGGGCCGGCGGGCGAGACCGCCGCATATCTCAATTGTCCGCTCGACCGCCAGCAATACGAGTCCTTCATCGACGCCCTCCTGGTCGGAGACAAAACCGAATTCCGTAGTTGGGAGAAGGACACGCCGTATTTCGAGGGTTGTCTGCCGATCGAAGTCATGGCGGAACGCGGCCGCGAGACCTTGCGATATGGGCCAATGAAGCCAGTCGGCCTGACCAATTCGCACGCGCCGGACAGCAAACCCCATGCGGTCGTGCAGCTGCGCCAAGACAACGCGCTAGGCACCCTGTTTAACATGGTCGGATTCCAAACCAAGCTGAAATATGGCGAGCAGGTGCGCATCTTCCGCACCGTCCCGGGTCTGGAGCAGGCGGAATTTGCGCGCCTTGGCGGGCTGCACCGCAACACCTTCCTCAACGGCTCGGTACTGCTGGACGGCCTACTGCGCCTCAAAGCGATGCCGCGCCTACGCTTTGCTGGCCAAGTGACGGGGGTCGAAGGTTATGTGGAAAGCGCGGCCATTGGTCTCCTTGCGGGTCGCTTCGCCGCGTCCGAGCGCTTAGGCAATGCCGTGCGCATCCCACCGCCCGAAACCGCCTTTGGCGCCTTGCTCGGCCACATCACCGGCGGTAGCGATAGCGAGACCTTTCAGCCCATGAACGTCAACTTCGGCTTGTTCCCCCCGCTGGAGCAGAAACTGCGGCGAAAAGAGCGCAAGAAGGCGCTCTCACAGCGTGCTTTGGCGGCTCTTGACCAGTGGTTGAATTTCTAATGTCAGATGCAAATCCGCCCTGTATCAACTAATGCAATTGGCGAAACTATCGCTCACTCCACCGCGATCAAGGCTGCTGCCGCGTGGCGTCCCTCCTGTAGCAACACATTGAAGGTGCGGCACGCGGCGCCGGTGTCCATGCCGTCAACACCGGTGCCCCGCGACGACAAGGCGGCGTGCAGGTCACCAGACAATAGTCTGACATCTGTCCCGCAGCCGATCAGCAACAGCTCAACCGCACCGGCATCGTCGAGCACTTGCAGCAGGGACACTTGGGCCGCCTCATTGAGTACCTCTACAGGCCAGGGCACAACCTGATCGGCAAAGACGATCTGCGAACCTTCATGGCGTTCGCCAGCGATACGGAAGCCGCCACCGCCATAACCATTGATGACGGGAGAGCCCGGTACCAGGCGCGGCGAGATGTCCACCGGCTCAACCGTCCGCTGGCGGCACTTCCTGGGGCTGATGCGGCGCGCTGACGACGCGCGCGCGGCGGCCGAGGCTTTCGAGCCCAAACTGGATCAACAACGGCGCGGCAATGAAGATCGAGGAATAGGTGCCAATCAGCACACCCCAGATCATGGCAAAGCAGAAGTCGCGGATCACCGGCCCACCAAACACCCACAGGGCGAGCAGCGCCAACAGCGTCGTGATCGAAGTCATCAAGGTCCGCGATAGCGTATCGTTGATGGAGCGGCTGAGGAGGTCGATAAGCTCCATCTTTTTGTACTTGCGCAGATTCTCGCGCACCCGATCGTAGACCACTACAGTATCGTTCATCGAATAGCCGACGATGAGCAGAATCGCCGCCACAGTAGCCAGGTTGAACTCGAGCTGGGTGACCGCGAACAAGCCGATGGTCGCCATCACGTCGTGGGCCAGCGCCGCCACGGCGCCGATGGAGAATTGCCACTCGAAGCGAAACCAGATGTAGACCAGCATGGCCAGCAGGGCGAAGACTACAGCTTGCACGCCCGCCGTCTTGAGCTCGGCACCAACGGTCGGGCCCACTGCTTCGGTACGGCGATAGTCGAGGGTCTCACCGTAATAGCTGGCCAGCGTACCCTTGATGCGGACGATCGCCTCCTGCTGCGCCGCATCGCCGCCCGGCTGGCGCTCCACGCGGATGAGCACGTTCTTGCCAGACTCTTCCTCTGACTCGGCGATATCCTCGATCAACTGAATCCGGACTTCCCCCAAGTCCAGGCTCGAGAAATGGTCGCGAAATGCCGCCACATCGGCTTTTTCCTGAGTGCCAATATCAAGCACGATGCCACCCCGGAAATCGATACCATAATTAAGACCGAAGACAAAGTAGCACAGCACCGAGGCGACCATGAGAACTGCAGAAAAAGCGAAGCCACCCTTGCGCCAGGACATGAAGGGATAGGCGGGCTTCTCTGGAATGAATGGCAATCGCATTGCTGATCTTCCTCCTCGCGCACTCAGACCGGGAGCGCACTGGGACGCTTGCGGTGTAGCCAGAGCACGATCAGCATACGCGTGATCATGGTGGCGGTGAACACCGAGCTAAAAATACCGATGGCAAGCGTCACGGCAAAACCCCGCACCGGCCCGGTGCCGAACTGGAACAGCAGGACGGCGGCGATCAGCGTCGTCACATTGGCATCGATGATAGTCCGCAGCGCCTGGCGAAAGCCTGTCTCCACGGCCGAGAACGGCGTTCGCCCGTTGCGCACCTCCTCGCGTATTCGCTCGAAGATGAGCACGTTGGCGTCGACCGCCATGCCCATCGTCAGCACGATGCCAGCAATGCCGGGCAGGGTCAAAGTAGCCTGCAATACCGATAGTACCGCAACGATCAAGGCCATGTTGATGGTTAGCGCCACGGTCGAAGCGATGCCAAACAGGTTGTAGGAGAAGATCATGTAGGCGACGACCAGTGCCAGACCGATTAAGCTGGCGATCTTGCCAGCCGCCACCGAGTCGGCGCCGAGGCTAGGGCCGACGGTGCGCTCTTCGATATAGGTCAGCCGCGCCGGCATGGCGCCGGCCCGTAAGACCAGTGACAAGTCTTCGGCCTCCTTGACGGAAAACCTGCCTGTGATCTGTCCGTTACCGCCCGGAATGGGCTCGTTGACCACGGGCGCGCTGACTACCGAGCCATCGAGTACAAAGGCGAAGCGTTTACCGACATTCTCGGTCGTCAGCTTGCCGAAACGGCGCGCGCCAGTGCTGTCAAAGCGGATCGCCACTGCGGGTCGGCCGTACTGGTCTACCGTAGCACGGGCCAGGGTAAGATTATCGCCTGTTACCTCGACGCGCTTGCGTACCAGGATCGGCCGCCCTTGCCCCTCCACGTTGCGATCGGGCTCGTAGAGCAGATCGCAGGCCGCCGGGACACGGCCGCGCAGCGCGTCATTGATCGAGGCATCTTCGCAGACCATGCGGATATCGAGTACGCCCGGCTCGCCGAGAATCTCCTTTAGGCGCTCGGCATCCTCGATGCCTGGCACCTGGATCAATATTCGGTCGTCACCCTGGCGCTGGATGTTGGGCTCGGTCGTGCCGAGCGCATCGATACGGCGGCGGACAATCTCGATCGACTGCTCGATCGCATTGCGCTGGCGCTCCAGGACGGAATTCGGAGTCAGAGAAAGTCGGACCACGCCTGCGGCGTCGATATCGACAACTAGGTCTTCAACAATCTCGCTCAACAGGATTTTTGCACGTTCGCTATCGGCAATGTCGCGCAGGGTCAGGCCGGCTTCAGAGCCATTGCGGCCCAGGCCGGTATAGTTGATGCGCTCGCCGCCGCTGCGAAGCTTCAGTCTCGCTTCGTCGACGATGCCATCCATTACCTTGAACAGCACCTCTTCAAGCTCCACCCTCGCCAACAAGTGCGCACCGCCTTGGAGATCAAGGCCCAAATGAATCTGCTTACTCGGCAGCCAGCCGGGCAAACCGTCGGTGGTTCCTTTTGACATGAAGTTCGGTACCGCATAGAGCACGCCGAGCAGCGAGACCACGCAGACCAGCGCAATCTTCCAGGGCTCAAAACGCAACATGGGCGGCCTTAACTCCGGCTATTCGTCGTTGTCGGCGCGTGGCTGCGGCTTGCTCACCATGTCGGTGATGGTGTGCCGCTGGGCCTTGACACGAACGTTGGGGGCGATCTCCAGAACCAAGGTGCGGTCGTCCTCGACCTTGGTCACAGTGGCATGCAGGCCGCCACCAGTGATGACTTTATCGCCGCGCTTGAGTTCACCCACCATGTGTTTGTGTTCTTTGAGCTTTTTCTGTTGCGGGCGGATCAAAAGGAAATAGAAAACGACGAAGATTAGGACCAGCGGCAGCAACTGAAACATTGCGCCGCCACCCCCTGCGGCCGCATCCTGCGCATAGGCGGCAGAAATCAACATCGTAGGGCCTTTCGCTTGTTCGCATCGCCCGCCGACGGCGGGTTGCGGGACTATAACCATCGCCGGCCGCAATGCAACACACGCCCGTGGCGCCACGGGCGCCATACCAGTATGGTGCGCCCCTTCCAAGCACGAGAGACAGATGACGACCGACCAAGACCTCCACCGCCAACTCGATCGCATCGCCGAGGCGCTCGACCGCCTGGCACCGCCGGCCGCCACCGCCAATGACCTTGAGATGGCGGACGCCTTCGTCTGGCAAGCCGAGCACGGTTGCCTGTTGCCTGTATCCAAAGTGAACCGGGTGCCGCTATCGCTGCTGCACGGCATCGACCGGGTAAGCGACATATTGCTGGACAACACGCGCCGCTTCGCCGATGGCCTACCCGCCAACAACGCCCTCCTCTGGGGTGCGCGCGGCATGGGCAAAAGCTCGCTGGTGAAAGCCGTTCACGCGGAGCTATGCGGAGATGACCATCGTTTGGCCTTGGTCGAGATCCACCGCGAGGACATCCCCAGCCTGCCCCACCTGCTGGAGATCCTACGCACTTCGTTCCGCCGCTTCGTATTGTTTTGCGACGACCTCTCCTTCGACCACGATGACACCTCGTACAAGTCGCTCAAGGCAGTGCTCGAAGGGGGCATCGAAGGTCGGCCGCAGAACGTAGTGTTTTATGCTACCTCAAACCGCCGCCACCTGATGCCGAGGGACATGATCGAGAACGAACGCTCAACCGCCATCAGCCCATCCGAAGCCGTCGACGAGAAGGTCTCGCTGTCAGACCGCTTCGGCCTCTGGCTCGGCTTCCATAATTGCGACCAGGACATCTATTTCGCCATGGTAGAAGGCTACGCTGCGGCCTACGGTCTCGATGTCGACCGCGAGACCCTGCGCGCCGAAGCCAAGGAATGGGCGGTTACACGCGGCGCCCGCTCTGGCCGAGTCGCCTGGCAATACATCCAAGACCTGGCAGGCCGGCTGGGCAAGACGCTAGACAACTGAAACTATTCCCTGGCGAGATGCTTTTGCGGGTCGACCGCCTCCGCGCCGCGGCGTAACTCGAAATGGCTTTGGGGGCGGGTGACGTTACCGGACTGGCCGACCTCGGCGATAACCTGGCCGCGCGAGACTGTGGCGCCACGACCTACCAGTAGCCGCCCATTGTGGGCATAGGCCGATGTCCAGTCCTCGGCGTGTCGCACCAGCAGCAGATTGCCGTAGCCGCGCAACTCGTTGCCGGCATAGACCACGACCCCGTTCTCGGCCGCGCGCACCGGCGTGCCGGCAGGTGCTGCAATATTGACGCCATCATTCTGGTGACCGCTCGACTGCTTGCCATAGGCAGCAAGCAATGGCCCCTCGAGTGGCCAGAGGAAGCGTGCACCAGTGCGTGCCGGCGGCTCGGGCGGCGGCCCGGGCGTCGGCGGTGGGATCGCCGTTGCCACCAGGACGGCCTGGGCCGTCTGCGCCGGTGCCGGCGGAACGGGTACAGCGGCTGCGGTCACGACCTGACCCCGCTCGGGGCATTCCGGCGCCCGGGTCGGTGGCGGCACGCGCAGGCGCTGGCCCAGCGAGATCACATAAGGCGGTGCGATGCCGTTGAGCCGGCTCAGCACGGTCATATCAACCCCGGTGCAACGCGAAATTCGGTAGAGGGTATCCCCCTCGACGACGCGGTACTCGGGCAGGCTCGGCACCAGCAGCACCTGTCCTGGCTTGAGCGTATACGGCGGCGCCAGCCTATTGACCTCGATCAGGCTACGGATGGCAACGTCCTGGCGCCGAGCGATGGCATAAAGCGTGTCGCCGTCACCGACCATTACCGAGTGCGACACGGCATTTCTCGTCTGCCCGCCCTCGACCACAACGACCGTGGCCGCGCCCTGTTCCTCGGGCGGGACGGGAGCCGGTGCAGGCCAGGGCCGCAGGCAGGCCGATAGCGCAAGATAGACGAGGCAAACGGCTACACGCATCAGTCGTCCTCCGCCACACCGGAAACCAACGGTACGAAACGCACCGCGAAAAGTTTATCGCGATGATAGCCGTCGCCATCGCGCTTGATGCGGACCAACGTCTGGACCTCGTCAGCACCGCCGAGGGGCAGCACCATGATGCCATCAACGGCGAGTTGATCGAGTAGGGCCGGCAGCGGTTCCGGCGCCGCAGCGGTGACAATGATGCGGTCGAACGGCGCCTGCTCCGGCCAGCCCAACGAACCATCGCCAAGCTTGCCCGCAATGTTGTTGAGATCAAGCTCGCGAAAGCGCGCCTCGGCCTGGCGCAGCAGGAGCCGGTAGCGCTCGATGGTATAGATGCGCCGGCAGAGCCGCGACAGCACCGTCGCCTGGTAGCCGCTGCCGGTGCCTACCTCCAGCACTTTCATGCGATCGCCGAGCTGCAGCGCGATGGTCATCCAGGCGACGACCGTCGGCTGGCTGATGGTCTGGCCGCACTCGATGGGCAGGGCGCTGTCGTCATAGGCGTGGGCAGCCAGACTATCGGAGACGAACCTTTCGCGTGGTATCGACTCGATGACGGCGAGCACCTTCGTGTTGGTGATTCCGGCCTGGCGCAAATCCAGCACCAAGCGTGCCTTGCGGGTTTTGTGATCGAGGGTGGCGGCGTTCACGGGGCCAGTGCCGCCCCAAGTGCCACGCATGTCTCATGGTGGGAGAGATCGAGATGCAGCGGCGTCACCGAGATGCGCCCGTCATAGATGGCCGAAAGGTCCGAGCCTTCCAGCGTTGGCTCCTCGACACGCGCGGAATCGATCCAGTAATAGGGTCGCCCGCGCGGATCCCTACGGCAGTCGAGCTTGGAGCCAGGCTTGCGCCGGCCCTGGCGAGTGACAGAGACACCCTTGACCTGGTCCGCCGGCACGTTGGGAAAATTGACGTTGAGAAAAACATTTGCCGGCCAACCGATCTCGACCAGCGCGCGGAGCAGATCCGGCGCATGGCGCTCTGCGGTCGACCAGCGGGTACGGTGTACGTTGTCGCTATGCTGGCTCAGTGCGATCGAGGGAATACCGAGCAGCGTGCCCTCCATAGCCGCCGCGACGGTGCCGGAATAGGTGATATCCTCACCTAGATTACCGCCGCGATTGATGCCCGAGAGCACGAGATCGGGTCGACGGTCGGAGATCAGCTCGAGCACGCCCATCAGCACGCTGTCAGTCGGCGTGCCGTTGACCGCGAAGCGGCGCTCGCTGAGCTGGCGCACGCGCACCGGCTGTGACAGGGTCAGCGAATGTCCGGCGCCGCTATTATCGCTTTCCGGCGCCACCACCCAGACATCGTCTGTGATCTCAGCGACGATATGCTCCAGGCGCTCGATGCCCGGCGCGCCGATACCATCGTCATTGGAGATCAGCACCCGCATGCGCACCATGTCGCTCATTGCGGCCTGATCACGTCAATGCCGCCCATATAGGGTTTTAGCACGTCAGGCACGCTGATACTTCCGTCGGCGTTCTGATAGGTCTCCATGACTGCAACAAGCGTGCGCCCGACCGCCAGCCCCGAGCCATTGAGGGTATGCACGAAACGGGTGCCCTTAGCGTTAGCCGGGCGATACCGCGCATTCATCCGGCGAGCCTGAAAGTCACCGCAGTTCGAGCAGCTGGAGATTTCGCGATAGGTGTCCTGGCCGGGCAGCCAGACCTCGAGATCGTAGGTCCAGCACGCACCGAAGCCCATATCGCGGGCCGATAGCAACATGACACGATAGGCGAGGCCGAGACGCTTGAGCACCTCCTCGGCGCAGGACGTCATGCGCTCGAGTTCGGCGTCTGAGCCCTCAGGCGTAGTGATCGAGACCAGCTCGACCTTGTCGAACTGGTGCAAACGGATCATGCCACGGGTATCCTTGCCCGCAGCACCCGCCTCGGCGCGGAAGCAGGGCGTATGCGCCGTCACGCGCAGGGGCAGCGCCGACGCCTCGAGCATCTGCTCACGTACGAGATTGGTCAGCGGCACCTCGGCGGTCGGGATCAGCCAATGGTCGTCGCCGGCAGGAAACAGGTCTTCGGCGAACTTCGGCAGCTGGCCGGTGCCGAACATGGCGGCGTCTTGCACCAGGTAGGGTGGGCGCACCTCGGTATAGTCGTGCTCGGTGGTCTGCAAATCAAGCATGAAAGCTGCAAGCGCCCGCTCCAGGCGCGCCAACGGCCCGGACAAAACAACAAAGCGGGCGCCTGACATGCGTGCGGCATCGTCGAAGCGCATCTGGCCCATAGCCTCGCCAAGCTGGAAATGCTGGCGGGGTTCGAAATCGAAGGCCTTCGGCTCGCCGACCTTGCGCACCTCTAAATTGGCGCTCTCGTCGGGACCGTCGGGCACGTCGTCCGCCGGAATATTGGGCAACGTCGCCAACGCCTCATAAAGCTTCGCTTCGAGCGCCTTGGCCGCCTCCTCGCCCTCCTGCAACCTAGTCTTGAGCGCCGCCACCTCAGCAATCAAGCTTGATGCGTCCTCGCCCTTGGCCTTGGCCGCACCAATCGCCTTGGAACGGGCATTGCGCTCCGTCTGCACAGCCTGCGCCCCGGCGATGGCGGCCCGGCGCTCGCTGTCGATGGCCAACAACTCGGGCGACTGTGGCCCCAGCCCGCGCCGCGCCATGCCCGTATCGAACGCCTCAGGATTATCGCGTATCGCCTTGATATCGAACATATTTAGCGGCCCGAATTGAAGTCCGTTTCGTCATCGATGTCATCCGCTACACTGCTGGCTGCTGCGTCCTCCGTGGTCGCGGGCACGTCAGAGGCGGTATATTCAGCCTCTTCTTCCGCTTCACGCTGGGCGCGCTTGCGCTCGGCCATCTTGGCCAGCCAAATCGAGATCTCGTAGAGGATGAGGATCGGCACGCCGAGGCCGATCTGGCTGATCAGGTCCGGCGGCGTCAGGATGGCGGCACCCATAAAGGCGATGACCGCAGCGTATTTACGCCGCTCAGCAAGCCCTTTGGAAGTCACCAGCCCTGCCCGAGCCATCAGGGTCAGCACGACCGGCAGCTGGAAGGCAAAGCCGAACGCGAACATCAACTTCAGAACCAGCGACAGGTATTCGTTGACCTTCGCCTCAAGCTGGATAGCGATACCGCCATCATCGGCGCCAGTCTGATAGCTGAGGAAGAAGCGCCAAGCGAGCGGGAAGATAAAGGAGTAAACCAGCGTCGCCCCGAGGGCGAACAGCACCGGTGTCGCAATCATGAACGGCAAGAAGGCCCGGCGTTCGTTCTTGTAGAGGCCGGGAGCGACGAACTTCCAGAACTGGTTGGCGACGATCGGGAAAGCCAAGAACAAGGCCGAGTAAAAAGCAAGCTTGAGGTAGGTGAAGAAGGCCTCATGCAAGGCCGTGTAGATCATGCGAGGATTCTCGACCCCGAGGTCGTGATAGATCGTCACCAAGGGCCTAACGAGAAAGGCGTATAGCTCCTCGGCGACCAGGAAACAGGCGATGAAGGCGATGAACAGGGCCACCACCGACCACATGAGGCGGTCACGCAGCTCGATCAGGTGATCGACTAGCGGCGCTTTGGATTCTTCGATTTTGGCGTCTCGGGAGGTATCGACCACAGATCAGGCGCCGGTGCTCTCGGGCTTGGGCTCCGTCGCATCGGCCTGTGCCGCGGTTTCAGCTTGCGCCGCCGCCTCCGCAGCCTTTGCCTTATTAAGCGCTTCGGCCGCCGCCACCGCACCTGCGGCGAGCGACGCAGGCGCGCGGGGCGGCTCGGGATCGGGATCGGGCTCGGGATCGGGTTCCGGTTTCTCGACGGCGTGCTCCGGCGCGGGCTCGACCGCTTCACCCACCTGTGTCTCGATGGCCACAGGTGCGTCTTCCTCTGCCACCTCGGCCGCGACCTCGGCCTCAAGTTCTGCCTCTTCCTTCGGCGGCGTGCCACCGAAGGAGAATTTCTTGTTGAGCGCGCTCATATCGGTTGCCTCGGCAATCTTGCCGTCAGGATCGACCGACTCGGTAACCGTTTTCTTCAGGTCGAAGTTACCGGCATTATCTAGCTGCTTCTTGACCTCGGCGAGCTCCGTTTCGCGCACCGCATCATCGATCGAGTCCTGAAATTCGCGCGCGATGGCGCGCACCTTGCCCGCATAGCGGCCGATTGTGTGTAGCATTTTGGGCAAATCCTTGGGCCCGATGACGAGCAACGCCACCACCGCCACGATCAGCATCTCGCTCCAGCCGATATCCAGCATCTCACCGCGCCTATTGCCGAGGTCTACACCGGCGACCCTGCCGCCGAACTAGAGCGATCAGGTCTTGGCGGGCTCGTCCGTCGGGACTTCTGTCTGGGTCGCTGGAGCGGGCTCGGTCGCCGCATGCTCGACCTCCTTCGCCTCCGGCTGTGCCTCGGCCACTGCCTCGTTCTCGTCGTCCTTAAGGCCGGACTTGAAACTCTTCACGCCCTTGGCGATGTCACCCATCACCCGCGGCAGCTTGCCGGCACCAAACAGGATCATGACGATCACCAGGATCAACGCTATCTGCCAAATACCTATGCTCATTCGTTCATCTCCCATGGCGGCGCTGCCGCCGTGTCACCCCGGCTGGCTTCGGTATGCCGCAACTCAGGCCGAATACTTAACTATCAGCGGCGGGAAATACAAACACCATGGCCGAATTTACCATAATGAAAACATCCGCGCCGACGCTCGGCAGTTCGTGCCATGGTACCCTTGCACGCGCCGCGCCACCATCACCTATCGCAAGCTCGACGCGGGCCGAGCGCCCCAGACTGTGCACTGCGTGCACACGCGCCACAATGCCGTCAGCGCCGTCAAAGGTCAGCGCTTCGGGCCGGATCAAGACAGCCGCCATCTCCCCGTCCTGCATCCCAGTGGCGGTAAAGCGCCCGAGCGCGGTGTCGACATGGTCACCCTGCACCATCACCTCGTAACGATTTACATCACCCAGGAATGCAGCGCAAAAGGCATCCACGGGCTCCCGATACAGCACGTCGGGCGGACCTTCCTGGACGATGAGGCCATCGCGCATAAGCGCCACCCGATCGGCCAGCAGCATGGCTTCTTCGGGGTCGTGGGTAACCATCAGAGTCGGGGTGCCGCTTTCGTGTAACACTGCGGCGCTGGTCTCGCGCACCCGGTCGCGTAGCACCACGTCAAGACCCGAAAAGGGCTCGTCCAGCAGCATGACTTTGGGCTTGGGCGCCAGGGCACGGGCCAGGGCCACGCGCTGCTGCTCACCACCGGACAGCCGATGGGGATAGCTTGACGCCAGTTCGGCGACGCCAAGGCGCTCAAGCAAAGCCCTGGCCGTGGCCAGCCTTTCCTGGCGCGGCAGCTCGGTCAAACCAAAAGCCACGTTGTCGAGCACGCTGAGATGGGGAAACAGCGCAAAATCTTGGAACATCAGGCCGACGGAGCGCTGTTCCGGTGAGAGCCCGCCTTGCGGCGTCGCTACGATCTGCTCATCGATATCGATACGGCCCGCCTGTAGCGGCTCCAACCCAGCAGCAAGGCGCAGCACCGTGGATTTACCGCAACCCGAAGGCCCAAGCAGCGCTACCAGTTCGCCTTTACCAACCGCGAGGGAGACGTCGCGCACCGCCTCGATGCGGCCGTAAGCATGTCGCAGCGACTCAAGGACAAGGCCGCCGCTCACGGCAGGGCCGGCGCCTGCGATCCCGGGCGCGCCCGGCCCACCGCGCGACCCAGTATGAGCACGGGCACAAGGCCGACGGCAACGATGGCGAGCGCGGCCGAGGCCGAATCCGCCAAGCGCTCATCGGCGGCCAGTTCATATGCACGCACCGCCAGGGTATCAAAATTGAACGGTCGCATGATCAAGGTTGCCGGTAGCTCCTTCATTACATCGACGAAAACCAACAGCCCCCCGGTGATCAGCCCGGCACGCACCACGGGCACGTGCACCCGCCACAACACCCGGCCTGGCGTACAGCCAAGCGTGCGTGCGGCACCATCCATCGCCGGCGACACCTTGGTCAGGCCCGCCTCAACGGCGCGCAAGGCCACCGCTAAGAAGCGCACGATATAGGCGAAAACGAGCGCCGCAAGCCCCCCAGTCAACAAAAGTCCAGTTGATACTCCGAAGGTATCGCGGGCAAAATCGTCGATGCCGGTATCGAGCGCAGCGAAAGGCACCAGCACGCCGACAGCAATCACTGAGCCCGGTACGGCATAGCCCAATGAGGCAACCCGCGCCGCCGCACGGCCGAGCAGCCCAGCGCCGAGACGCACGGCGTAGGCCAGTATCAAAGCTACGGCGACGGCCAGAACCGCTGTCAGCGCGGCCAGACGAAAGCTATTCCAGGCAAGCCCCGCAAAATGCGTATCGACCATTTCCCGCCAGGTCTCGATGGTCCAGATCCCGAGCTGCAGTGCGGGAAACAGAAAGGCGAGCGCCAACGGCAGCAAGCAGGCGAGAGTTGCCAGCCACATGCGTGTGCCGCGCAGATTATAGCTTGGCAGCGGCCGGTAGCGACCCGAAGTATGATGATAGCGCGCGCCACCGCGCGAGGCCTGCTCGAGGATGAGTAGAAGCGCGACGAACAGCAACAATACCGCGGAAAGCTGAGCCGCCGCACCGGCATCGCCGAGCCCGAACCAAGTGCGGTAGATACCGGTCGTGAAGGTATCGACGCCGTAATACTGGACGGTGCCAAAGTCGCTCAGCGCCTCCATCAGCGCCAGCGAGACACCACCAGCAAGCGCCGGGCGCGCAAGCGGCAGCCCGATGGCGAAGAAGCTGGCCCAGGGCCCGCGCCCCAGGGTGCGGCCAATTTCGAGCGCACAGACAGACTGGTTGAGGAAGCTCGCCCGAGCCAACAGGTAGACATAGGGGTAGAGCACCAGCGACATCACGGCGATGGCTCCGCCCAGCGAGCGAATCTCCGGGAACCAATAGTCGTGCCGGGTCCAGCCGAAAGCCTCGCGTAGGGCGCTTTGCAGCGGGCCGGCAAAATCGAGCATGCCAGCGTAGGTGAAGGCGATGGCGTAGGTCGGCACGGCCAAAGGCAGCAGCAGCGCCCATTCCAGCACGCCGCGCCCAGGAAAGCGGCACATGACGCAAAGCCAAGCCGTGCCCGTGCCGAGTACCAGCGTGCCGAAACCAACGCCAAAGCCGAGCCAGACCGTATTGCCGACATAGCGCCACAGCACCGTGTCCACAAGGTGGCCCCAGACCTCGCCGGACGGCGCAAACAGCTGCACCGCGATGGTGAGGACCGGCACCGCGATCACGGTGGCGATCAGCGGCGGCGCCAAGCGCCAGAGCCAGGATACGCCGGTCAAGGCAGCGCCGTGACCCATCAAACAGCTCCCATCTGACCCTGAAGTGTTCTAGGGCCAGCCGGCGCGGTCGGCGAGGCGGATGGCGGCGCCGTTGAGTTCACCGAAACGGGCAAGGCCGCTAGTATCAGCCTTAAAATCGCCCCAGGCCTGCACGACCTTGGAGGCCGGCACCGACACGTCCACCGGAAACTCGTGATTCAACTCGGCGAACATCTGTTGACCAGCCGGCGAGGCCAGAAACTCGAGCAGACGCAAGGCCGGAGCCGCGTTCGGCGCATGGGCGGTCACGCCCGCGCCACTGACATTGACATGGGCGCCACGGCCGTCTTGGTTGGGGAAAAAAATGCGCGTGGCATCGGCGATCGCCCGCTTGTCCGGGTCATCGGAAGCGACAAGGCGCCCGTAATAGTAGGTGTTGGCGATCGCGACATCGCCCTCGCCCGCCGCAACACCGCGGATCTGATCTGTGTCACCACCCTTCGGCCGACGCGCCATATTGGCCACTAGGCTGCGCGCCCAGGCCTCGGTTTGCTCTTCGCCATGCGCGGCAATCAGGGAGGCGATAAGCGATTGGTTGTAGACATTGCTCGAAGAGCGCACCAGGACCCGATCCGACCATTCGCCATCAGCCAGCGCCTCATAGGTCGAGAGTGACTCCCGCGAAACCCGGTCCAGCGCGTAAACGATGACGCGGGCGCGCAAGCTGAGGCCGTACCAGGTGCCGTCGGGATCGCGATAAGCCGCAGGCACCGCCGCCCGTAGCACCTCCGAGTCGACGGTAGCGAGCACGCCGGCCGTCTTGGCCCGATACAGGTTGCCGACATCAGCAGTGACGAACAAGTCGGCGGGACTGTTGCGCCCTTCGCTGACGAGCCGCTCATGGAGCTGCGACGCATTTCCGGTGACCAAGTTTACAGTGATACCGGTGTCCGCCGTAAAGCGGTCGAGCAACGGCTTGATCAAGGCTTCCTTGCGCGCCGAATAAACATTCACCTCAGCCGTGAAGCCATCAACCGGCACAAGCGTGGCCGCAGCCATGGTAAGCCCGATCCATCCAAGCCGATTACTCAGAGAGTTGCTAATGCGCATTCAAATTTTACCCAGAACCTCGATTATTTTTCGTTCAAGAACGATCTGTCTTTTAATTGAGAATGCGTGTTGTTCTCATTACACTTGTTCAGAATACTGCTTGCTGCGGAAAAACACAAACACATGGATTTATCGGCAACGTCGCCGCAGGCGGCGTCACTCTTCGGAAAGTGCCTCAACGGGCTCGTCTGCCTCCACCTCATCATCTTCCACGTGCTCCCCACCGGAAACGATGGTGCCTAGCAGAAGACCGGCAGGCACAGCGCGGGCGTCGAGCAGGCCGGCAGCCCGCAGTTCCTCGACGCCCGGCAGATCATCGAGCGCCGCCAGACCGAAATGGTCGAGAAAGGATGCGGTGGTGACCCAGGTAGCCGGGCGGCCCGGCGTACGTCGGCGGCCGCGGGGCTGCACCCAGCCCTGCTCGAAGAGGATATCGAGCGTGCCCTTGCTGACAGCGACGCCGCGGATCTCCTCGATCTCGGCCCGGGTTGCCGGTTGGTGGTAGGCGATGATCGCCAGGGTTTCAAGCGCTGCGCGGGACAGGCGCCGCTGCACCTTCTTCTCCCGCCGGAGCACCGCCCCAAGATCAGGCGCAGTGCGCAGGGCCCAACCGTGGCTGACCTGCACCAGATTGATGCCGCGCTCGGCATAGTCCTCGGCCAGGGCCGCGAGACACGCCTTGACATCGGTACCTTCGGGCAGATGCGCCGCCAGGTCGTCCTCACTGAGCGGCGCTCGGCCGGCGAACAGCAACGCCTCTATTACCCGAATCTGCTCGGCTTCCACCGCGTCGCGGTTGGCGCTCAAGGCCTCGTCTCCTTGTTACGAATATAGATCGGCGCAAAGGCCTGGGCCTGGCGCAGGCGCAGCTTACCTTCCTTGCAAAGCTCCAGCGTGGCTACAAAGGTCGCAGCCAAAGACGAGCGCGCCAACAGCGGATCGCCGATATCTGCAGGTAGGAAGCGGGCGAGCGTAGTCCAATCCAAGGCAATACCCAGCATGCCCGACAGCCGCTGTACGGCGTCGCTCAGGCTCATCAGACGGCCCTGCTCCACCGGCAAGATCGCCATCGCACCCTGCCGCTGGCGATGGCTAGCATAGGCACGCAGGAGATCATGCAGATCGATGGCATAGACGGGCTTGGCAACGACTTCGATGCCGTCCGGCTGGCCACGTGCGAAGACATCACGGCCCAACAAATCACGCGCCATGAGCTTTGCAGCAGCCTCCCGCATCGCTTCAAGGCGGCGCAGTTGAAAGGCGAGAGCATCGGCCATCTCCTCACCACTCGGCTCATCCTCACCGCCCTCAGTGGGCAGCAAAAGGCGGGACTTGAGATAGGCTAGCCATGCCGCCATGACGAGATAGTCGGCCGCCAATTCCAGCCGCTGTCGCCGCGCCTGGCGCACATAGTCGAGATACTGGTCGGCAAGCTGCAAGATCGAGATGCGGGTCAGGTCGACCTTCTGGTCGCGGGCCAGCCCGAGCAGCACGTCGATCGGCCCCTCGAAGCCGTCGAGGTCCAGCACAAGCTGGGCCGGCGCACCGCCTGCTACGTCGTCCTCGAAATCGTCCGCCATGGTTGCCGTTGTATTCGTCACAGTCCCGTCACCATGCCAATCGCTGTCAGCACCAGCATAACCGGTTTCCAAACCAACCACGCCATCACGTTGACATCCTGGCCGAGTTTGCTTCCGAGCCAAGGCAGGAGCAGCAGTAGGCCGACAAGAATAAATAACCCGTAGCGCTCGAGACGCGCAAACGGCCGTGCGAGTACGCGCGGCAGCAGGCCGACCGCCACTCGGCCGCCGTCAAGCGGTGGAATCGGCAACATATTGAACACCGCTAACACCACATTGATGATCATCGCATTGGACAGATTCGCGATCAGCCACGACGCGCCATCGCCACCAAAAGCTAGCAAAGCTCGAAGCAGAATCGCCGACAACAAAGCCAGCGCTATGTTGATTCCCGGCCCGGCGAGTGCCACCAACTCCATGTCGCGGCGCGGCTTTCTAAGCGCCCGAAAATTAACCGGCACAGGACGCGCATAGCCGAACAAGAACGGTGCCGACGAGAGGAACAATAACAGTGGCAAGATCACGGTGCCAAAGGGATCGACGTGCCTGAGAGGATTAAAGCTGACCCGGCCGCGATGATAAGCTGTGTGATCGCCGAGCTTCCACGCCACCCAGCCGTGGGCGGCCTCGTGCAGGGTTACCGCGAGCACCACGGGCAGTGCCCAGGTCGACACGGTGTAGAGCACATCGCTCATGACAAGGGCGCTTGCAGGAGTTGAGCAATATGGCTGTCGGCGACAGCCACGTCGAAGGCCTGCGGCGATCGCTTAGCAGCAAGGGCTGTGGCAAACCGTGCCTCACCCGCATCGTCGAGACGGGGTAGGTCTGCGGCGATCGCCTGCATCTCGTCGAGCTCGCCGCTGCAATGGAGCACCACGTCGCAGCCGGCGGCCAGGGCTGCGGCACCACGCTCCGCCATCGGTCCCGACAACGCTCCCATGCCTATATCGTCCGACAAGAGCAGGCCGTCGAAGCCGATACTGCCGCGAATCACCTGCCCGATCACGCTCGGTGACAGCGTCGCCGGCCGGGCCCTGTCGATGTCGGTGTAGATTACGTGTGCGGTCATCGCCAGAGGCATACCGGCCAAGTCACGGAAGGGCACGAAGTCCGTTCTCTCCAGCTCTGCCACCGGCGTCGTCACGACGGGCAACGCATGATGACTGTCAGCGCCCGCCCGCCCGTGGCCAGGGATATGTTTGATCACCGGCAGAACACCGCCCGCTAGCAGGCCGCCGCAAGCCGCCCGGCCAAGCATGGCGACAAGTTTCGCCGTATCGCCATATGCACGATCGCCGATGACGGCATCGGCTTCGGGTGATGGCACGTCAAGCACCGGCAGGCAATCCACGTCGATGCCGAGCGCCAGCAGCTCATCGGCAAGCAGCCGCGAATTCAGCGCCGCCGCCTCGGCCGCCACAAAGCGGTCGAGCTTTGCCAGTTCGCCAAAGCGCGCCGCAGCGGGTGCCTCGCGCCAGTGCGGCGGGCGCAGCCGCGCCACGCGCCCGCCCTCCTGGTCAATCAGCACCGGCGCTTCGCGACCGACGCTCTCGCGCAGGGCGGCGACAAGTGTACGAACTTGCCCTGGCTCATCGATATTGCGCGCAAACAAGACGAAGCCGACCGGGTCACTAGCCTCAAATAAGTGCCGCTCGGCGTCGCCGAGCGTCATACCAGCACAGCCAAATATCGCCGCGCCGTGGCTCACGGCGCCACCACAAAGCAGTCCACTCCAGCAGCCTTGAGCTGATTGCAGAGGCTGGCCGCGCTTTCACGGCTCAGCAGCGGCCCGACATGCAGGCGATAAAAGGTGCCACGACCGTCGTCGAGATCGGCCGAAACAACGAAGTGGCGGATCGGCGCCAGCAACGCCGAGGCCTTGGCGGACGCTGAGCGCCAACCTGCCGCGGCTTCCTCGGCACTGCGAAAGGCACCAAGCTGAATGCGGAAGCCGGCGTTGGGATCGTCGGGTATCTCGGTCGCGGGCGCCAGAACCGTCTCGACGGGATCAACTATCTCCGGGACCGGCGGCACAACCGCCAACTCAGGCGATGCCCCGACCGGCGGAGCTGGTAGCGGTGCAAGCGCCGGCGGCGGCACATCCGGGACCGGCGTGATCCGCGGTTCCGGTGGCGTCGGGCGCGGCAGCGGTTCTTCCGGCAACGGCAGCAGGCGCTCCACTACGGTCTCGACCGAACCGTCCTCGAAGGCTTCGTAGATCAGCTTTTCGCGATGGGGAACATCCATGCCGCCGGGATCTTCCGGGCGCCGGCGGATCGGCCCGGCTTCAGCCCTCAGCAACGGCACTTCGGCTACGATCGTCGCCTCCTGCGCGGCCTTATAAGCGCGCAACATCACCAGCGATAGCAGACCGAGCGCGAGCATGAAAAGCAGCAGCGCAATACGTCGCGGTCTGCGGCCGGGGACATCGACGCCGGCATTCATTCAGCGCATCTCCTCAAGTGGTGTGATACCCATGACACCTAGGCCCGAGGCGATCACCAGCTTGACCCCGGCGAGCAAATCGAGCCGTGCCCGCGACAGAGCAGGGTCGTCATCGATGAGAAAACGCATCTTCGGCTCGTCATTGCCACGGTTCCACAGGGCATGGAAGGCAGCCGCCAGATCATAGAGGTAAAAGGCTAGGCGATGAGGCTCATGCGCCTGGGCAGCCGCCTCCAACAGACGTGGCCAGCCGGCCAGGTTGCGGATAAGTGCTATTTCGTCGGGATGCGAGACCAGGGCAAGGTTCGCCGCGCCAGCATCCAGGCCTGCCTCGGCGGCATTCCGCTGCACGGAGCATATACGCGCGTGGGCATACTGGACGTAGAAGACCGGGTTGTCGCGCGACTTCTCGGTCACCTTGGCAAAGTCGAAGTCGAGCGCCGCGTCATTGCGCCGGGTAAGCATGATGAAGCGGACAACATCCTTACCAACGGCATCGACCACATCGCGTAACGTGACGAAGGTGCCAGCGCGTTTTGACATCTTCACCGGCTCGCCACCGTCGAGCAAATTCACCATCTGACAGATCTTGACGTCAAGATTGGCCCGCCCTTCGCTCACTGCGTTCACGGCTGCGGCGACACGCTTGACGTAACCGCCATGGTCCGCGCCCCAGACGTCGATCATGTCCTCGTAGCCGCGCGCCAGCTTGTCGAGGTGATAGGCGATGTCAGTTGCAAAATAGGTCCACTCGCCATTAGCCTTGCGCAAGGGCCGGTCGACGTCATCGCTAAAATCGGTAGCCTTAAAGAGAGTCTGGGGTCGCGCTTCCCAATCCTCATCCGGCTGCTTACCCTTGGGCGGCTGCAGCACGCCGATATAGAGCAGACCGCGCCTGTCCAGAACCTCCAGAACCTGGTCGACGCGCCCGGCCGCGACCAGCGCCCGCTCTGAGGAAAAGCGGTCCATGTGAATGCCGAGCGCGGCAAGGTCGTCCTGGATCTCGGAGATCATGGCCGTCAGTGCGACTTCACGGCAAACACCGAGCCAATCCTCCTCGGTCGCGTCGCGCCAGCGCTCGCCATCGCGAACGGCAAGCGCCTCACCCACCGGAATCAGGTACTCACCCGGATAGAAGCCCGAGGGAATCTTGCCGATATCCACACCCAGCGCCTCGCGGTAGCGCAAATAGGTCGAACGCGCTAGCACCTCGACTTGGGCACCCGCGTCATTGAGATAATATTCTCGGGTCACGTCGTAGCCGACATGGGCGAGCAGCGAAGCCAGGGCATCGCCGAATACAGCACCACGACTGTGGCCCACGTGCAGCGGCCCTGTCGGGTTAGCCGAGACATATTCGACATTGACCAGCCGGCCATTTCCGATATCGCTACGCCCGTAATCGGAACCGGCCGCAAGCGCCTCCACCAGCGCATCGTGCCAAGCACCGTCGGCTAGGCGCAGATTGAGAAACCCCGACCCGGCAATATCCACCGCCGCGACGCCCTCGACATGGCCCAGATGCGCTGCGAGCGCCTCTGCCAATTCGCGTGACTTCATCCCCGCCTGCTTGGCCAGCACCAGAGCCGCGTTGGTGGCTATATCGCCATGGCTAGCATCGCGCGGCACCTCTACGCTGACGGCGCTAGTATCCAATCCTGCCGACAATACTGCCGTTAGGGCATCATCCACATGGCCACGAAACGTCTTGAAGATATCCATCAGGTCAGGACCGTGACATCGAAGAGGCGGGTATGCTCAGCAAGCGCATAACGGTCTGTCATACCAGCAATATAGTCGCAGACCACGCGAGCGGTAGGCGGCGTTCCAGGTTCAACAACGCCCTGCTGCCAGTCGCCCGGCAAGCATTCGGGCTCGGCCAGGAACAAAGCAAAGAGATCTTCGACCACCCGGCGCGCTTTACTGGCCATGCGGTTAACGCGAAAATGGCGGTACATGTTGGCGAACAGGAAGCGCCTGAGTTCGTCGGTGCACGTGCTCATTTCGTCGGAAAAGCCTATCAGCGGCACGCCCAGCCCGCGAACCGCTGCCGCGGTGTCTGGCGCATGCGCCGCGATGCGCCGACGGCTCTCAACAATAACATCCTCGACCATGGCCGCTATCAGGCGGCGCACCGATTCGTGGATCAGACGCTGGCGCTCGATGCCAGGATAGCGGGCCGCTACCTCAGCAAAGATCGGTCCCGCTAGGCCCGTATCAGCAAGCGCCTCCGTACCAAACAGGTCGGCCCGCAAGGCATCGTCGACATCGTGGTTGTTGTACGCGATATCGTCAGCCAGCGCCGCCACCTGAGCTTCCGGCCCGGGCCAGGTTGCTACCTCCAAGTCATGCCCGCGCAGGTAATTCGCCACCGTCTCGGGCAGTGTCTCCGGCGCTATGGGTCCGTTGTGCTTGACCACACCTTCCAATGTCTCCCAGGTCAGATTGAGGCCGTCAAAACCCGCATAGCGTCCTTCCAGCCGGGTCACGATACGTAGCGCCTGAGCGTTATGGTCGAAACCGCCGAAAGGGGCCATCGCCGCATTTAGTGCATCCTCTCCGGCATGGCCGAAAGGGGTGTGGCCAAGATCGTGAGCCAAGGCAAGCGCCTCGGCCAGATCCTCGTTTAGCGCCAGCACTCGGCTGATGGACCGGGCGATTTGCGCCACCTCCAAACTGTGCGTCAGGCGGCTTCTGTAATGGTCGCCCTCATGATGGACAAACACCTGTGTCTTGTGCTCAAGCCGACGAAAGGCCGCACAATGGACGATGCGGTCACGGTCACGCTGAAAAGGGGTGCGGGAGGCGCTTTCCGGCTCGTCATAAAGGCGGCCACGGCTACCTTCCGGCCGGGTGGCGAACGGCGCCAGCGAATGTACGATCATGGTGGTCAACCTAGCCCTGCGCTGAAAGCTGATCAACGTTGCTGTATGGGCCGATTGACAATGCCCAGCAGGTACCCAAAATACCCTTAGAGACAAGCGCAACGACGCTGCTGATGTGGATGGAGAGCCTATGTTGGAGATGAAGGTGGAATCCGCGGCCGATTTCGGACTCACGATGACCGCCGCGGCGGCCGATCAAGTCAAGCAGGTGATCGCCGCCCAGAAGACGCGCTGTTTTCTGCGCATCGCGGTCGTCGGTGGTGGCTGTTCCGGCTTCCAATACGCCTTCTCCATCGACGACACGGAAGCAGAGGACGACCTGGAAGTGCGCCGGGACAACGCCGTGATTATGGTCGACGAGACATCGCTCAACCTGCTGCAGGGCTCCGAGATCGATTTTCACAGCGGCCTCGAAAGCTCGATGTTCACGGTCTCAAATCCAAACGCGACCTCGTCCTGCGGCTGCGGCACCTCATTTGCGATGGGCTGACGCACAGTGACAACAGCGGCCAATGAGGCGGACAGATTGCTTCATTTTGCGAAGCGCCGCAAAGATAGAGAACACCCTCAGATATCCCACTAGCTGTAACAAACGGCGGTTTCACACTGAAAGTTACAAACGTGCTCCAAGGCGACGAACTACTCGCCGTACCTCTTGACACGATGTCTGATCAGGATGGCTATCAGACCACCTTAGGCGAGATGTGAAGTGAGCATCAGTAGATAACGAATTCAATAGATCGTGTAGCATTTTCTCAGATTCTTGGCACGCTGGGCTTTTCCAGCCAAACCTGAAGGACTAGATCAACAAGACGCCCATGGCAGCCACGCGCGAAAGCAAGGACAACATCACTGACCTGCCCCGCTTAACTTGATCCAGTTTGTAAGTTAGGCTCTAGACACATAATCAATAGCATATCGCAGAAACGAGACAAACGGCGGTGAGACGTTGCTAGGGGGCGCTATCGCTTTCAGCATCATCGCCTCCATCACTGGTCACTATTTTAACCGATTACGACAATCTCGTCTCTCAGTGATAGCGGTGGTTGACGCCAGCCTCGAACATGGCGACCACGTTTCCCGGCGGCACCTCGGCCTGAATGTTATGTACGCTGTTGAGCACGTAGCCGCCACCCTTACCCAGAATGTCGATCACGCGCCGGGTCTCTGCCGCGACCTCCTCGGCCGTACCGAAAGGCAGAATACGCTGGGTGTTGATACCACCCCAGAAGCAGATGCGGTCACCGAACTCTTCCTTGAGGCGCTCGGGCTCCATGTTGCGAGCCGTCACTTGCACCGGATTGAGCGCATCGACCCCGATGTCGATCAGGTGCGGGATGAAATGATAGGCCGAACCGCAACAATGGAAGCAAACCTTGGCGCGCCCGCCGGTCAGGCCCTTGACCGTCTCCACCATGCGGCGGTGGCGCGGCTTGAGATACGTGGCATAGATGTTCTCGGGATCGAACATGCAGCCTTCCTGGGTGCCGAGATCCTCGCCGAAATAGACGATATCCACATTCTTGGGGCCAGCCGCCGCGACCATGGTTTCGGCCGTGTCACACCAGAAATCACAGAGCTTGTCCATCAGACGCTCCAGCGCCTCCGGGGCCTTGTAGAGATCCTTCAGATAGGCCTCGAAACCGCGCATGGCATAGCCGCGGTGGATCACACCGCCAGGCAGATAGAGGCATATGGCGTGATCACCCCGACTCTGGATCTGCTGTACCCGCTCTGCGACGCCCTCGCCCAACCCCGGATTGCTGCCGTCTGGCCAATTGCATTCCTCGACCCGCTCCACGGTCAGCTGGCCGCCATAGAACGGGCCATCTCGGTGCAGAAAGTGCTGGTCAACATCTTTTTCGGTGCGCTTCCACAGCACGCCGAACATATCGACGTAGTTATTGTCGTCGATCCAATGATCGACACCGCCGCGATAGGCACCGGGCTGGATGTTGCGGGTATCCACGCCGAAACGCTCAAGGATGGATTCCGTGGGATGGGCCACCGAATGGATGATCGACATCGGCTCCGTCGGCTCAGTAATGCCCAGATGCGTCTTCAGGCGCTCATACGCCGACAGCGTGATGGTAGTGAACTCGGCCCCACCGAAATCAATCGGCACCCGATCAGGTTGCTCATGGTCGAGCGCAGCCAATATGCGATCACGATGCGTCCACGTCATGCTACAAATCTCCACATCTTAGAGCGTGTCTCCAGCGCCCTGAATTTGCGTTAACTAACCTGCATGAACTGCTCAATCAAAGCAACCAGCACAGCCGGCGCGTCCTCCTGGCAGTAATGCCCGACCCCGGGAAGCCGCACCACGGGCGCCTCCGGAAACAGTGCCTCAAAATCCGCTATGCCATAGTCGGGCACTATGGCCTGGTCCGCCATGCCGTAGGCGAGCATGGCGGGCTTGGCACGTAACGCCATTATGTCTCCCTGCTTGAGACATTGGGTGACAAACGGGCGCGCCTTGCCGAGCACGACATCCAAGGGAAAGGCGATGGCGCCGGCACAGGAGGTACGGTCCGGAAACGGTGTCGCGTAGGCGCGCAGCCAGTCGTCCGTGACCACGGCGCTGTTCTGAAAGCCGGGAATCTTCATCACGGAGAGCACCGTGCTGCCGAGCTCGCCGAGAATGCCGTCTAGGGTGCCTTGCTCGTGATGCTTCGTGATCCAGGCAAACCACGGTGACAGGCGCTCCGGCTGCACGCCGCCATAGCCAAGCAGGGTATTCATCAGTACCAGGCGTTTGACGCGCTGCGGATTGCGCAGGGTGTAGGCGCCCGTCATCGGCCCGCCCCAGTCCTGGCCAACAAAGGTGATGTCATCAGTCCCGAGATATTCAATTAGGTTTTCCAGATTCTCCACATGGGTCTGCAGGGTGTAGACGCGATCAGGTGGCGTTTCGCTCTTGCCGAAACCCATATGGTCCGGCACAATCACGCGGTAGCGCTCCGACAGCTTGGGGATAAAGTTGCGATACAGATAGCCCCATGTTGGTTCGCCATGCAGGAAAATTATCACCTCGCCACCACGCGGTCCCTCATCAACATAATGCTGGCGAAACCCGTGGCCATCGAAGACATGCGGCGCGAAGGGGAACGTTCCGTTAAAAGTCTCAGTATCGGGGATCGTCATGCGGCTCTCCAAGGTGGCAAATGTAGCAACGCGAATTCTCGGATAGCATGCTGCAGCAGCTCGACAAAGGGAGAACATCGTGTTGTTGAACCGCGAGGCCCCTGCCAATATCGCGCCGACGACGACAGGCACCAAATACAGCGACAGCGTCGAGATGTCGGCCGATGCTCGCTCGCTCTACATCTCCGCCCGGCTCGGCGCGCTACCGGACGGCTCGGTACCGGATACTTTCGACAGGCAGAGGCGGCTTGAACCTGCCGCCTTATCTCTGCGAAGTGGTCGCCATCGCCGCAAAAGACTAGGAAGGAGACGCGGTGAGTAAGACCATTCTCCTGATTGGCTCGTTCGATACCAAAGGTGAGGACTATGGCTTCGTGCGCGAGCGCATCCTCGCTCGCGGGCATGAAGTGCTGACGCTCGACACAGGCGTGCTGGGTGAGACCAATCTGTTCCTCGTAGATGTCGGGGCCGCCGCTGTGGCCGCGGCGGGAGGCGGCAATCTCGCAGCGCTGCGTGCAAAGGGCGACCGCGGTGAGGCCATGAAGGTTATGTGCCGCGGTGCCGAGGTCGTGATCGCCAGACTCCACGCCAACAGCCGTTTCGATGCCGTGCTCGGCCTGGGCGGCTCGGGCGGCGCCAGTGTCATCGCGCCAGCCATGCGTGCCCTGCCCCTCGGCCTACCGAAAATACTGGTCTCCACCGTCGCCTCGGGGGACACCTCACCCTATGTCGGGCTAGCCGATATCACCATGATCCCGTCGGTGGTCGATGTCGCCGGCGTCAACCGCATCAGCGAAACGATCTACACCGCAGCGGCCGGCGCCATCTGCGGCATGCTGGAGATGGACTATTCGGCCACAGGCACGAGCAGACCGATCATCGCCGCCTCGATGTTCGGCCAGACCACGCCCTGCGTGACGCGCTGCCGCGACACGCTCACCGCAGAGGGTTACGAGGTCTTGGTCTTTCACGGCAGCGGCACCGGCGGCAGAACCATGGAGCGCATGGTCGAGCAAGGCTATGTCGCAGGCGTGCTCGACATCACCACCACGGAATGGGCGGACGAGCTTTGCGGCGGCGCCTTTAGCGCTGGGCCCGATCGTCTGACCGCGCCAGGCCGGGCCGGCATCGCCCATCTCATCGTACCTGGCTGCGTCGATATGGTGAATTTCGGGCCGCCCGAGACGGTGCCAGAGCGCTATGCCGGGCGTATCCTCTATGAGTCCAAACCCACAGTAACGCTGATGCGCACCACGCCAGAGGAGAACGCCCGCATCGGCACGATCTTCGCCGAGAAAGCCAATGCGGCATTGGGAAAGGTGGCGTTCCTGCTGCCGCTGCAGGGCCTGTCAGTGCTCGACAGCGATGGCGGCCCTTTCTGGTCGCCGGAGGCCGATGGGGCGCTGTTTGATGCCATCAAGGCGAGCTTGCACCCCAGCATCCCTGTGGTCGAGTTCGACGCCCATATCAACGATGAGGTTTTCTCGCAAAAAGCCGTGGCCATGCTGCTCGAACTGATGGCCGAGTAAGGGAGGAGCGATACGATGACGTTCACTAGAAGCGAAGTCATGGCGCGCCTGCGCGACGTCATCGCGGCCGAGCGGCCGATCGTCGGCGGTGGCGCCGGAACCGGCATTACGGCCAAGTGCGAGGAGGCGGGCGGTATCGATCTCATCGTGATCTACAATTCCGGCCGCTTCCGCATGGCCGGGCGCGGATCCTTGGCCGGTCTGATGCCCTACGGCGACGCCAATGCCATCGTCATGGACATGGCCAACGAGGTTCTGCCTGTGGTACGCGATACGCCGGTGCTGGCCGGTATTTGTGGCACAGATCCGTTTCGCAACATAGAGCTGTTCCTCAGGCAGGTGCGTGATGCCGGCTTCTCGGGCATCCAGAATTTCCCCACCGTTGGCCTCATCGACGGCTTGTTCCGGCGGAACCTAGAGGAGACAGGCATGGGCTTCGCGCTGGAAGTGGAGATGATCCGCCTGGCGCGCAAAATGGAGCTTTTCACCAGCCCCTATGCCTTCAACACAGACGACGCTATGGCCATGGCCGGAGTCGGCGCCGATATGATCGTCGCCCATCTCGGGCTCACCACTAAGGGGTCGATCGGGGCGAACACGGCGCTGTCTCTGGAACAGGCCCCTGCCAAGGTGCAGGAGATCTGCGATGCCGCCAAGGCGGCTCGGTCGGACGTCATCGTGCTCTGCCATGGCGGACCGATCGCCATGCCCGACGATGCCACCCATGTGCTCCAAAACACCAACGGGGTAGACGGCTTCTACGGTGCCTCGAGTATGGAGCGTCTACCCACGGAAGTGGCAATACGCGAGCAGGTCGAGGCCTTCAAGGCTATACGGTTCTGATGGCGCCGACCGTCCTCCTGATCGGTGCCTTCGACAGTAAGTGTGAAGAGTACGACTTCGTTCGCAGGCGACTGCAAGCATCGAGTTTAGAGACGCTGACACTGAACTGGGGCGTGCTGGGGGGCTGCGACCACTTTCCGGTCGACATCGAAAGCGCCCATGTCGCCGCCGCGGGCGGCGCGGACCTGGGAGCGCTACGCGAGGCTGGCGACCAAGAAGCGGCGGTGGCCACGATGGCGCGAGGCGTCGCGACCGTGGTGCCAGGCCTCTATCGCGAGGGCCGCTTCGATGGCGTCTTCGCCCTCGGCAAGGCGCGCGGCACCAGCGTCGCCGCCGCGGCCATGCGCGCGCTCCCCATCGGCGTACCGAAAGTCATCGTCTCGACAATCGCCGGCAGCGATACCTCGGCCTTCCTTGGCGCCAAGGACATCAACATCTTTCCCTCGCTAGTCGACGTCTCCGGCCTCAATGCGATTAGTCGGACAATTATGGCGCAGGCCGCAGCGGCACTTGTCGGCATGGTCGCTGCAGAACCCGTGCCTAAGACCGATACAAAGCCGATCATTGCCATGTCCATGTTCGGCCAGACCAGACCCTGCGTCCAGCGCTGCAAGGAGGCACTGAGCACCACGGGCTTTGACGTGCTCACCTTCCACGCCACCGGCAACGGTGGCAGAACAATGGAGAGCATGATTGCAGATGGTCTCATCACCGCCGTGCTAGACATCACCACCACCGAGCTAGCGGACGCCCTGTGCGACGGCATTTTCTCGGCCGGCCCACATCGTCTCGAAGCAGCCGGCAAGGCAGGTATCCCGCAGGTGATCGTTCCGGGCTGCCTAGACATGGTCAATTTCGGTGCTGCCGACACGGTGCCGGTGACATACCGCGAGCGCCACTTGCACGCCGGCAAGCCGACTGTGACGCTGATGCGTACCGACGTGGCGGAAAACCAGCAACTCGGCCGCATTCTGGCCGAAAAGGCCAATGCCGCGCAGGGTCCCGTGGCCCTGCTGGTGCCCCTAAACGGCTGGTCGCGCTTCGATGCCGAAGGTGGCCCCTTCTGGGACCCCGAAGCCGACCGCGCCGCCATCGCAGCGTTGCGCGCCGACCTTCGCCCCGACATCCCGCTGATCGAGATCCCAGCCCACATCAACGACGAGGCTTTCGCCGCCGCCGCGGTCGAGACGTTGCTGGCGATGCTGAGCGAGGAGAGCTGATATGCCCCGCCAAAGCAAGCCCATGCGCCTGTTCTATCACCCCGCCAGCAGCGCCTCGATGCGGGTGACGCTGTATCTGCGCTGTCGCGGCGTGCCCGCCTCTCAGGTCGAACTGGTGAGCACAGGCCTAGCGACCGATCATCGCGGCATTCTGGTCTTCACCATGCCCGAGGGCGATGCCGAGACCGAGAAGGTCGGCACCACTAACCTCACCGCCTTCAATCCTGAAGGGCGCATCCCGGTACTACTGCTGGCGGACGGGCGCAAACTGACCCAGTCGGGCCCGATCGTCGACTTCATCGAGGAAACACTGGCCGTGGAGCCCAGCATGCTGCCTGAGGACGCCTGGGCCCGGGCCGAGGCGCGCCGCATCATGTGGATCATCGCCGCCGATACCCAGCCCTACCAGAACATCCCCTTCATCATCCAGGCGATGGGTGAATGGGGCATGACCAAGGCGCCGCCAACCGTGCACCCGCTGCGCCTGCATTTCATCCGCCGCGAGTTTGGCGCCATCGAGTCTATTCTAACCACCTGCGCCGGCCGCTTCGCAGTTGGTGATGCGGTCACCCAGGCTGATTGCTTTCTGGTACCGCAGGTGCGCAACGCACTACTCGCCGGTATCGATCTGGCCGCCGAATTCCCAACGCTGTCCCGGGTCTGGGAGAACCTGCTCGCAGTGCCAGAGATTGCGGTGGTGATCGAGGACGCCGGCGGTGTCGTTCAGCCGTTGGTTTTCGATTCCGACAAGTTCGAGGTCTACACCACGGCACCAAGCCGCTGAGGCTCTACGTCCTGTATTGCGCGGTCGCGTCCGTGATCCAGCGAAACAAATCGGCGCCCTGCTTACCACCGCCGCCGGTTATGCCGCGGAAATAGAACAGCTATGCCGCCTCGACAGAGTCCTTCGCCACATCGAAACGGGCGGCGGCCGCAACGGTGTCGAGCGCAAGAAAGTCGCTCAGGGATTGGCAGATCTCGCCCAGCGAGACCGAGGCGCTGTCGGTCACCAAGGTGATCTTGCGAATGCCGAAACTGCGCAAAATTTCTGCGACCAAATGCAGCATGTGCCGGTTCTCGTCACAAACGAGGGCGTAAACCCTGTCCGAGCAATACCCGGCCATGCGATCAACACACCTTTGGCGAAGAAGCTCGGCCCACGGCGAACAGCCTAATTTAGCGACACTTCTGGCTCATCTCGATGGCCTCGACGAAGGCCACGGCCGCGGGCTTACGTAGCAGCGCCGGGTTACGGCCGACCCATTTAACAAAAGCCGCCGTTAGGGCATTATGGTCCTCGCGGTTCTCGACGCATTGCCAGATCTGCGCATCGTCGAGCGCGTATTGCCCGGCACCCACCAGTTCGACAACAGCGCCCACCACGGCGCGGCACTGGACGATCAGCATGGCGCGCAGCATCTCCTCGCCGACGACCTGGTCGAAGCCCTTAACACCCTGGCCACAGGCAAATTTCAGGTTGGCACCGGTATGCACCGCCTCAATCGGCCCTTGCGGCGGCGATCCCGCAGCGGCAAAAGCCACGCTCGTTTCGCCGATCAGGCCGACTCCCGTCAGTGCCAGCACCATCGTAAAATTGCGAAAAAAATGGCTCATGGCCGCAGCACTCCGTGGTTTTGGTTAGGATTTTCGGCCTTGGGACGCGGCCACCGGTGACAGTTTAGCATTCGAGCGCAGACGCGCAAAACAGACTCGTTTGTACACGTGCCCGTCTCTTGACTACTCGGTGTTGGCAAGAGAAGATAGAGAAGTTGCCGAATGAGTTAGGGTCTGAACGTGAGTTCAGGCTGCGCGTTCGGTGGCTCGCCGTTCGTTAACACCTGTCCTTGGGTGGACGGCGGATGTGCTCAATCAGGGAGGGAGTTAATGTCCAATAGAATAAATACCAGTGTGGTGGGAACCATTGCTGGCTTCGTTGGGGCGGCCGTGTTCGCTGCCTCGGCAATAGCCGGTAATATTACTCATGACCGCCTGGTGAACAGTGAGAATGAGCCAGAAAACTGGATCAATCATCACGGCAATTACGAAGCCCATCGCTTTTCCGGTCTGCGTGAGATAAATCGGGACAATGTTGGAGACCTAAAAGTCGCGTTCACCTATGCCATGGGCAGCACCCAGGGCGGCGGCACGGACCCGGTTGTGTTTCCGTTCTCCGGTCTCGAAGGCACGCCTACCGCGGAAGACGGCTTTCTGTACTTGACCACCGGTTGGGGCGTCGTGACCAAGATCGACGTGCGCGGTGGTAAAGCGGTCACCGTGTGGAAGTCGGATCCCGAAGCCGATAAGGATTGGGGCACTAGCGTCCTATGCTGCGGCATCAACAACCGCGGCGCCGTGCTGGCTCGCGACATGGTTATCGCGCCGGTCCTTGATGGTCGCATTCGCGCCCTGAACAAGACCGACGGCAGCCTCATCTGGGAGAGCCAGGTCGCAGATCCGGGCATCGCCGAAACTATTACCGGCGCGCCTCTGGTCATCCGTGACACGGTCGTCACCGGCATGGCCGGCGCCGAATTCGGCGTTCGCGGCTGGATTGCCGCTCTCAGCCTCGACGACGGCAAGGAGATCTGGCGCACCCACACCATTCCTGGTGAGGGCGAGCCCGGCAACGAGACCTGGAAGGACGATTTCGGCGCCTGGAAGACGGGCGGCGGCTCCACCTGGGTGACCGGCTCCTACGATCCGGAACTCGACATCATCGTCTGGGGTACCGCGAATCCTGGTCCAGACTGGGATAATGCCTATCGTCCTGGTGACAACCTGTGGACCGACTCCACCATCGCGGTGAATGCGACCACCGGTAAGTTCCTTTGGGGCTTCCAGCACACGCCAAACGATCCGTACGACTATGACTCTATCGCGGAGAACACCTTCGTCGACACCGTGATCAACGGTCAGTTCGTGCGTTCCACCCTGCACGCCAATCGTAACGGTTTCGCCTACGCGCTCGACCGTGCGACAGGCGAGTACGTGTGGGGCACCCAGTTCGTCAAGAAGCTTGACTGGACGGATGGTCTGGACGAAAACGGCCGGCCGGCCTCCTACGATCCTAACTCGGACGTGCAGTCCTACAACGAAGGCTCCGCGGCACATCGTGGCGACCTCGTTGAGGTTGGCGCCCGCAGTGAGATCGAAGGCATTTCCTGCCCCGCTCATACCGGCGGCAAGAACTGGCCCCCGACCGCCTACAGCCCGCATACCGGTCTCTACTACATTCCGGTCATCGAGAGCTGCAATAAGGCCTTCGCCTCGGTCGCACCGGAGAACTGGAATGCCGCGGATCGCAAGTGGTTCCTCGGCGGCGCGCCGTACTTCACCTTTGAGGACCCGCGCTCGGGCCGCATCACCGGCAGCGTGACGGCAATTGACGTCTCCAACGGCGTGGTCGTACGCAAGTGGGAGACCGAGTTCCCGATGCTGGGCGGCGTTTTGGCGACGGCTGGCGGCTTGGTCTTTACCGGCACCGCCGACGGTGCCGTGGTCGCGCTCGACGACACCACTCTCGAGGAGCTATGGCGCTTCGAAACCGGCTCGTCGATCAATGCTCCGCCCATGTCTTACGAGGCCGATGGCAAGCAGTACATTGCTATCGAGGTTGGCCTCGGCGGCGCATGGCCCCAGTGGTTTACCGACTCGACCCCCGAGTTGAAAGCCGCTGTGCCAAGCAACGTTCTCTACGTCTTCTCGATGTAGAATACGGTCTATGGTGTGAGCCGGCGCTACATAGCGCCGGCTCATTCTTTTCTCTGACAATTCGAGTCTCAACTGCCGGCACGCCGGCGCGCCGCTCTTGCCTGTTGACCTGATCGGCGAAGCGCCTCACATATTGTCTAACCAGACGCCACGAACCGGGACGCACCAGAATGAACACGATCACCAAGCGGGGACGTATTGTCGGCGCACTGATGGTTACGGCGTTTTTTGGCGCAGCGGCATTCGTAATGCTGTCAGCTTCGTCCGCCGTGGCCGATGACCCGCCTCGACGCTCCGGTCCTCCGCCCATCGTGTTTGATACATTTCCCAACAAGTGCGCGCGTTGCCACAAACAGGACGGCCGTGGCGGCCCTGCCTATGGCGGCTTTGCCGCAGACCTGCGCGCCACCGAACTCGAGCATGAAGGGCTTGTGTTCATCATCACCGAGGGCATTCGCCAGCGCGGCATGCCCGAGTTCAAGAGTACAATGTCCAAGCGCCAGATCAGCGGTGTCTCCGACTACATCATAAACAAGATCAAGGGCGTGTATTTTGATGCCGAAGGCAATCAAATCACGCCGGAAGAGTGGGCCGCCCTGGAAGAGGCCAAGAAAAAAGCCGCTGCTGAACAATAAGGGTAAGCCGCTTCTGGCTCACTACTCCGCCGCGCCCCGATCGGCTTCAGCACGACGCGCTTCGGCGAGCTGCTCGGGGGTCATGATGGCCTCCAGCCGCCGCTTCCACGGCATCAGGTAATCCGCGCCGTCCGCGATCGCCAGGATGATCCAGCCATGCGCTTCCACGTTATCGTGGTGCAGGCCTTGGCCTGCCTGCAGATGGATCATCTTGAACAGCATCTTACCGCCAAGAAAGCCCGCGTTACGGGCCCGGGTCGCCCACATATAGGCTTCGCTGAAATCGCCGCTTATGCGTGCTTCGTTGTACGCTTCGCGGCCGACCAGATACATCGCGGCCGGGTCGCCGTTCTCGGCCTTGCAGCGAAGGCCTTCCGGGCCGGCCACACAACCATCCGCACCGGCAGGACCCGCGGCAATCATCATCGCGAGCGCAAGCCCAAAAGTTGTCTTCCTCATATCGCTGTCCTTTTCCAGAGCCGTGTATCGCATGGACTTGTCATTACGGCGACTTGGTATTTCCGGTCAACCGGCAGCGTCAAAAAAAATTGCATAACGTCAGAACGTGATGTCCGACCCCGGCTCGACCGCATTCATTTCTGTGCGTTTGACCTGCGAGCATCCGCTGCCGTAGGTGGCGGAGAGCGCACCTACACCCCCCCGTCCACGCAAATCTCGATCTCGTGGGTCTTGCCGGGATCGAGTTGGTCGCGCAGCTCCACACTGAGAAAGAACTCACGCTCGTTGACCACGGAGACGAAAACACGCTCCATCGCGTGGGCGTTGGCAATGATCGCACAGGCGGTCGCCACGACCGACAAGATCGTCGCAGCCGGACCCAACAAGGTCCCCATCGCCATCTCCTTCGCGTTTGGCGTTTGGCGTTTGGCCATGGTGTCACATCCAGCAACCGGCCCAAGGTCAAAACCCTTGGCGCCTTGGTTTTTAACGTGCCATCCCCCCAGAGCTCCGGTATAGCGTTTGCGGGCCGCGTGGCTCCCTTGATCCAGGAAGCGCTCTCATTCATGATCCCGCTCGAAATTTTCCAACAAATCCGGCGGATTCAGATTAGGACGCGGCGATCGGTCGAAAGCATTTTCGCCGGTGGCTATCATAGTGTTTTCAAGGGCCGCGGCATGGAGTTCGCCGAGATTCGCGAATACGTTCCCGGCGACGACGTACGCGATATAGACTGGAACGCCACGGCGCGGCGCGGCCAACCCTACGTCAAGCGTCAGGTCGAAGAGCGCGAACTCACAGTCATGCTTCTGGTCGATCTGAGCGCCTCTGGCCGCTTCGGTAGCGTCACCCGAGTCAAGGCCGAGATCGCCGTTGAGATGTGCGCCGTTCTTGCCTTGAGCGCGATCACCAACAACGACAAAGTGGGCCTAATCCTGTTCAGCGACAAGATCGAGAGATTCGTCCGGCCACAACGCGGCAAGAACCGGGTACTGCGGGTCATTCGCGAGCTGCTCACCGCATCGCCAAGCGGTCGCGGCACCGATGTCGCGCTGGCATTGCAGACCCTGCATCGGGTGAGCCGCCAACCGACGGTGAGCTTTATCATTTCGGACTTTCTCACGGAAAGTTACGAAAAGTCGCTTGGCCTTGTGGCTCAGCGCCACGACGTCATCCCCATCTGCATCAGTGATCGCCGGGAATACCAGTTGCCAGATGCCGGTCTGGTCACGCTGGAGGATTTTGAGAGCGGCGAGTGGATCACACTCGACACGCACGATGCGTCGGTTCGCGAACGCTATGCGGCGATACGCCGCAACCAGGATACCTGCAGGCAACGCCTGTTCACGTCGCTCGGCCTGGATTCCATCGAGGTGCGCACCGACGAGCCTTACGACAGGCCACTCATGCAATTCTTCCAGCGGCGCGAACAGCGATTGCGAGACGGCCGCTAGTGTCTCCGCCATTGTTCACGGCAGGGGCCCTTCTGGCCGCTTGTCTCGCTGCCGGTGCGGTCAAGGCCCGGGATGAGACGGTCGCCATCGTACTCGACGTCGATAGCAGCGTCGTCGCGCTGGACAAGCAGCTTCGCTTAGCGGTGACGGTATCTGGACCCGAGGATACGGAAATCGAGTTCGCGCCGGTCAGGGAAACGGTGGGACCGTTCGAGTTGGTGTATCAAAGCGAAGGTGCGCTCGAATCCTTGGGCGATGGCCAGGCGCGGTGGCAGCGCAGCTATCGCATCAAAGCGCTGCAGGTCGGTGTCCAAACCATTCCGCCGTTCATCATCCATACCAAAGCTGCCGCCGAGACCTCGGCCACGGAGGTCGCCAGCTCACGTCTCGATATCTTCGTCACCCCAGCATTTGCCGTCGGCGACAACGTACGCGCGCCGCGCACCATCGCGCCGGCAGCGAGCGTCAGGCCGCCGTTACTGCCTTGGCCATGGGTCACCGGCGCTATGGCGCTTGCCGCCTTGGTTATCGTGGCCTTCGCCGCAATTCTGCTTCGCCGGCGACGAAGCGCCGAGCACGGCGCACCGGCGCAACCCGCACACGTTGTGGCACTGGCAGCATTGGCGCAGATTCGTCATCAAGGTCTGATCGATGGGGCCCAGTCAGCCGAATTTCATATGCGCCTGTCGCGAATTCTGCGCTCTTATGTGGTTTGGCGCTATGACGCCCGCGCCTTGACCCAGACGACGGAAGAGTTCATCACCGCAGCTGTAGCTATCGAGCCGCTTGTCGGAGTGCGCGGCGACATGGTGGGCCGCCTGCTGGGCCATTGTGATCTGGCAAAATTCGCTGGCTTGGTCTCCGCACCGGCGGCCATGGCCGAGGCGCTGGAAAACAGTGAGCGGTTCGTCAAGGAGGATGCCAGAAATAGCATCTTTGCTCCGCGTGGCGCGAGCCTGGAGGCGTCATGATCCTGGCAAATCCTCTCGCTTTGTTGCTGCTTCTTATCATTCCGTTGCTATGGCACCGGCACATGCGGCAGTCCCGCCCCGCCGCGATCGGGTTCTCCGATGTCGCCCGGGTGGCCGCGCTGGCGCCGCCACGGCGTCGCACGGTGCTGCCAGCAATACGCATCCTGGCCGCTTTCTGCTGCATCTTCGCCGTGGCGAGGCCGCAATTTGGTCTCGAGCTGACCAAAGTCTATGTCAAGGGTATCGCCATTGCTATGGTGGTTGACATCTCGTCGAGCATGAGCGCCCTCGATTTCGTTCTCGACAATAAGCAGAGCAACCGCCTGGATGTGGTCAAGGCAACCATTCGCTCTTTTCTGGTGGGAGACGAAAGCGAACTTACCGGACGGAATGGTGATCTCGTTAGTCTAGTATCGTTCGCTCGCTATGCCGATTCATTAAGCCCACTCACCTTGGATCACAATGCCGTCGTGGCGCTACTCGCCCAGCTCGAGATCGCCGCCCTACCCGCCGAGGACGGCACCTCGATCGGCGAGGCGATCGTGCTCGGCGTTGAGCGGTTGATGAATTCGGCCGAAACCAGTCGCGTGATGATCCTGATGACCGACGGCTACAGTAATTCTGGAGACACTGAGCCCATGGAGGCGGCGCGCATCGCCAAGGCGCTCGGCATCAAGATCTACACCATCGGCACGGGCACGGAGGGTGCCGCAATCATCCCGGTGCGCTATCGCGACGGCCACACGGAGTTGCGCTCGAGTCAGGTCTATATCGACGACCGTACCTTGAGTGAAATCGCCGAGATGACGGGCGGTCTCTATTTCCGTGCCACCGACGCCGATGGCCTGAAATCAATTTATGCGGAAATCGGCCAGCTCGAAAAATCCGAGCATGTTGCCGAGCAATACCAGAAGTATATCGACCTATTTCCCATTCCCCTGGCCCTAGCCCTGGCCCTACTCGCCGCCGAGATGATCCTGGCGAACACCAGACTTCGGTTGGTTCCATGAGAGACGACTGATGGATTTTGCCGTACCGATCTTGGGGTTCTTGCTGGTCCTGATGCCGGCGCTGACCTGGCTCTACCGCTACGGCTTCAGGCGCCGCCGGCAAGCCTTGCACAGCTTCATGGCGAGCGGGCTTGTACCTGACTTGGTGGCGCAGGCCCGGCCTTGGCGCCGCCGGGCCAAGGCTGCATGCCTGCTCCTGGCGGCCGGGCTTCTCGTGATCGCCCTAATGCAGCCGCGCTGGGGCTTAAAGCCCGAGGAGGCGCCGCGCTTCGGCCGCGATATCGTCGTCATTCTTGACGTCTCGCTCAGCATGCTCGCGGCAGATGTGGTGCCCAATCGTCTAGAGCGAGCCAAGGTCATGGTGCAAGGCCTGGTCGAGCAGCTGCGCGAGGACAGCGGCCACCGCCTCGGCCTGGTCGCCTTCGCCGGCCGCGCCAGCCTGCAATCGCCCCTGACCTTAGACTACAGCCTGTTCCTGGATCGGCTTGCCGACGCCAACCCGACCAGCGCGCGGCACAAAGGCACCGATATCGGGGGCGCGTTGCGCCGGAGCCCGGCACGTTTCGAAAATCTCGACCCCGCCTATACCGACCTCATCTTGCTCAGCGACGGCGAGGACCATCCCGGCCAGGCGTTCGACGCCGCGCAGGACTTGGCACAAGAGGGTTTCACGCTTTACTCGGTGGCCGTCGGCGATGACGAGGGGGCTGTCTCGATCAGGGTTCCGGGCGAGAAAGGCGGCTTCGTCCTGCATCGCCACAATGGCAAGGACGTGCAAACCCGCACCCGACCAGCACTTCTCGCCGAGCTATCAAGCCTGACGGGCGGGCGGCTCCAGCTCGCTGTGGCGGACGCCAGTCCGCTGCGCATCATGTACCGCGACGAAATCGCGTCCAAACCGCGCCGGCAGGTCGCCGCCGGAACCGGCGAATTTCTTTCAGACCAGTATCATTGGTTCGTGTTGCTGGCGCTGTTGCTGATCTCCTTGGAGAACATCATTCGAGAACGCGTCGGGAAGCGAGTCTAGCGCATGCTGCGAACATGCCACATCGCCGTTCTAGCCCTGGGCCTTGGGCTCGTCGGCTGCGAGGACCCCGCCTACCAGACGATTGCCGACGGCAACGTGGCTTACGATGCCGGGGATTACGAGGGTGCGGATGCCCTGTACAAGAGCGCCGCGACCACGCTGCCCGATCTCGCGCAACTACACTACAACCGTGGCAACGTCGCCTACCGGCTTGGCCTGCATGACCGGGCCGAGGAATTGTATTCGCTTGCTCTGCGCACCGAGGACCAGATCCTCGGCAGCCGGGTCAAGTACAATCTCGGCCGTGTCAAGCATGCCTTTGCACTGCATAACGTACTGACCTACCGCACCGCTATGGCACCGCTGCGCGAGGCGATCGCCTTCTATCAGGGCAGTCTCCTGCTCGATGGTGACTATGCGGATGCGCTTTACAATCTCGGGCTGGCGCAGCGTCTGATGGAAGAGCTTGTACGCAAGCAGACAGCAGACGAGGACAGGCCGAGAAGCCGCCAGTCCAGCTACTCGCCGCGCATGGGGCAAGTCTTCGAAGAAACCGCCCCCGAGCGCGCACCGGGTATCAACGACCGCGAGGTGAACGTGCAGATGCGTCCCGAGCGCGGTGAGGCTTTACAAGGCCCGCGCGGCAATACCGACAGCGAAACCCGAGGCGAGACCGATCATGGGGAATCAACCCGTGAATTGTCGCCCGACGAAGCCGCGCAGATGGTACAGGATATCCGCGGCCGCGCCCGCGGCGCCCAGGGCCTACACCAGCAATGGAGCCGCCTGCGCATGCCCGAGGGCGAGGACGGCAAGGACTGGTAACCGAAACATGCTCTGATGCGAAGACCTGCCTTTATCCTAGCGGCCTGTCTCGCTCTTTTTCCCGACTCGGTGCTGGCCGATGCCATTGCCTTTATCGGTGCCACGGTCATCAACGACAGCGGTACGCCGCCACGCCGCACCAGCGTCCTAATCGAGAATGGCCGCATTGTCGCGTGTTCGGGCAGTCGCTCGGGCTCAACGCCCTCACCCGCTGCTATGGCGATCCGGACATACTGGCGAGCCTCAACGACCTTTCCAAGATAACCCGCGAGCAGCGCCCCATTGCCTCCGCATCGGTGACCGGCTACCCATCAACCCCTTCATGCTCAAGTATCTGGCGCGCGCGCACACCGCTGGCGTGACTATCGCGGGGGATGCGGGCAACATCGGCACCTTGCCCGACGCCGGCTTCCATCGCGAACTAGCATTGATAGTCACGGCCGGTCTTGCACCAATGGATGTTCCGATCGCCGCTACGAGCGGCGGCGCCACAGCCCTCGACCGAGATAATATAGGCGCTCTCGCCCCCGGCAGACGCACTGATATGCTCGTTCTCGACGCGGACCCGCTCCTCGACATCGCGAATGCCGCACGAATCTACCGGATCATCAAGGACGGCGTGGCGTATGACCCGGACGTCATCTTGGTCGAGCTTCCGAACGACCGGTGACGGCGGTATTATGTTTCGGCGCACTGCAAGAAGGAGATACACCTTGCCGACGACATCTCGCCTACTTCTGGCCGCCACGCTAAAGAGCATACGCAAGACCAGCGCCAAGCGCTGCGGCACCGTCATGCGGGACGGCATGCACGACGACGGGCACTGCTGAGCATGATCAAATCCATTCAGAGCGAGACAAATCTTCGAGAGTTGTTTCCAGAGCAATCAGAAATGGTTATCCGTAAACAACTCATCTGCCTTGACAAGTATTGTAAGCACTTTATTGCGCTCTCGCCTTTCGTCTGCCTAGCCACCTCGGATTCTCAGGGCAATGTCGACGTGAGCCCACGCGGCGACGCGCCCGGATTCGTCAGAGTGCGCGACGATAAAACCTTGGTGCTGCCCGACCGGCGCGGCAACAACCGCCTCGACTCTCTGGCCAACGTGGTCGCCAACGGCCATGTCGGCCTGCTGTTCCTGGTGCCCGGCATTGACGAGACCCTGCGCGTCAACGGCACCGCCGAGATCAGCGACGACCCGACCCTGCTGGCTGATCACGTGGTGCGCGGCAAGACCCCCATCGTGGCACTTGTAGTGCATGTCGAGGAGGCCTTCCTGCATTGCGCTAAGGCGATGATCCGCTCCAAGCTCTGGGCGCCGAAGAGCCAGGTCGAGCGTGGTGTGCTACCCGGCCTCGGCCAGATGGTCGCCGAGCAGATCGCCGGCCGTGAGCTCAGCGACGAGGACGCGGCGGGGGCCGACGCCGTGATCGCCAAAGCCTACAAGAACGACCTTTACTAACCGAGGCTGTGCCCGCCGTCGATAACGACCACGCTGCCGGTCATGAAGGGCGAGGCGTTGGACGCTAATAGCAGCAGCGCCCCGTCCAATTCCTCGGGCTGGCCAAGGCGACGCTGGGGAATGGCGTCTTTGATGACCGCTTTTCCCGTCTCGCTGGCGAAAAAATCACGATTGAGATTGGTTTCCACATAACCCGGCGCGATGGCGTTGACGCGCACGCCGTGGCGCGCCAGTTCGCGCGCGAGCGCGTGAGTGAGATGGATCAGGCCCGCCTTCGAGGCGCAATAGCTTGCCACCCGGCCGAGCGCTATCATGCCGCCGATGGAGGCGATGTTGACGATGCGCCCACCGTCGCGTCCGGCCATGCGCATGGCCACCTCGCGGGCAACGAGAAAGGCCCCGCTGAGATTGGTATCGACGACTTGCTGCCATTCGTTCGGTGTCGTCTCCAAGGCCGGCTTGGTGATGGCCATGCCGGCATTGTTGACCAACACATCGAGGGGGCCGAGCGCCGCCTCCGTCGCCTCGACCGCGTTGGCGACGCTCGCTGCATCGGTGACCTCCATGGCCACGGCAAAGGCCCGCCGACCCAGCGCTTCGACCTCGGCAGCTGTGCCGGCAAGCGCCTCGAGTTTGCGCGCCGTGATCGCCACATCGGCGCCCGCTTTCGCCAAGGTCGCCGCAAAGTGTCGCCCCAAGCCCCGCGAGGCACCGGTAACGAGCGCCCGGCTGCCAGTCATGTCGAAGAGATCGCTCATTTCCCAAGGCTCCGCGCACGCTCGCGCAACTCGTATTTCATAATCTTTCCCGTTGAGGTCTTGGGCAGGGGACCAAAAGTCACCGTCTTGGGTGCCTTGTAGTGCGCCATATTGTCGCGGCAGAAGGCGATAATATCCGCTTCCGTCACCGGTTCTGCACCCTCGACCATGGTGACGAAAGCGCAGGGTGTCTCGCCCCATTTTGCATCGGGGCGCGCCACCACGGCCGCCTCCATCACCGCGGGGTGGCGATAAAGCACTTCCTCGACCTCGAGCGACGAGATGTTCTCGCCGCCGGAGATAATGATATCCTTCGAGCGATCCTTGACCTCGACCGTGCCATCGGCATGGCGCACAGCAAGATCGCCGCTGTGGAACCAGCCATCGCGAAAGGCCTCGGTCGTGGCGGTGGGGTTTTTCAAATAGCCCTTCATCACCGTATTGGCGCGTATCAGGATCTCGCCTACGCTTTCACCGTCAGCTGGGACATCCGCACCGCTTTCCAGATTGGCAACGCGCACGCCCTCGACCAGGGGATAACCGTAGCCCTGACGCGCCATCAGTCGAGTCCGTTCGCCAAGCTCAAGGGCCGCCCACTCGTCCTGCCAGGCCGAAACCATGGAAGGGCCGTAGGTCTCGGTGAGGCCGTAAAGCTGGGTCACCGTGAAGCCGAGCCGTTCCATGCCCTCGATCACAGCGCTGGGCGGTGCCGCACCGCCGGTGAACACGGCACAGCGATGGTTGAAATCGCGGCGCTGCGCGTCTGGTGCATGTAGCAGCATGGTCAGCACCACCGGTGCACCGCAGAACATGGTCACTTTTTCCCTCGCCACCGCCTCGAAGACCGCTTCGGGCAGCACCTCGCGCAAACAGACGTGGGTGCCCGCAACCGCGGTAACCGACCAGGGGAAGGTCCAACCGTTGCAATGGAACATCGGTAGGGTCCAGAGATAGACGCTACTGCCCGTCAGCTCCGTAGCCAGCACATTGGAGAGCGCGTTCAGATAGGCGCCGCGGTGGTGATAGACCACGCCTTTCGGATCGCCCGTGGTCCCGGAGGTGTAGTTGAGCGCGATGGCCTGCCATTCGTTGACCGGCGGTGACGCGATAAAATCGTCGGCATTGTCGGCAAGGAAGCTCTCGTAATCAACACCGCCAAAACTTTCGACGCCTAGCGCCGGGTCATCGACCTCGACCAACAGCGGCGGCGCATCGAGTTCCATCATGGCGGCGCGCACGACCGCACCAAAGCCACGATCGGCGACGAATACCTTGCTTGCCGCGTGGCGCAGGAAAAACGCGACACTGGCCGCATCAAGGCGCGTATTGATAGCATTAAGCACCGCGCCTGTCATCGGCACGCCGTAATGACACTCCAGCATCTCGGGAATATTGGGCAGCAAGGCCGAAACGGTGTCGCCCGGCCCCACGCCTGCGGCAGCCAAAGCCTTGCCTAACCGGCAGCAGCGATTGCGAAATCCAGCATAATCTATCCTGCGCTCACCGTAGACAACGGCCGTGCGACGCGGGTAAATCGTTGCCGCACGGTCGAGAAAGCTCAATGGGCTCAAGGGAACATAGTTGGCCGGTCCCGGATCCAACCCCATATCGTATTGGGAGTCAGGAGAGTGTCGGGCCATTGTAGGCGTTTCGCTCACGGGGTGTCTCCTCGGTCGTCCTTCAGAACGCTATAGATATCCGAATTGGACCCAGGAGACATCCGTCACATGCCCGCGATAGTGCGCATTATGATCGGCGACCAGCAGGGCATCCAGAGCAGGCTGTCCGCCTCCGAGCAATCACAGAGGTTCGACACGATTAGCATCAGTCCTGACAAGCGGCGTGCCGAACTCGAGGCTGTCGCCCCCAACTCGGCGTCGGCCTAGTCACCTAGGATCACGACACCGACGGCAAAACAATCCTGGAACGGGCGCGGGCGTCAGTGAGATAATGGCGCCATAAACGGGTCTATGGAGACGATGACCATGAAGATAGATGTCATTTCCGACACCGTCTGCCCATGGTGTTTTATCGGCAAGCGGCGGCTTGAGACGGCCCTAGCGGGTTTCGACGGCGAGCTGCCTGAGGTGGTATGGCACCCCTTCCAGCTGAATCCCGATTTGCCAGTCGAGGGCATGCCGCGCAGCCAATATCTTGAGCTGAAGTTCGGCGGGCCGGCACGCGCCGAGCGGATCTATCGCAGCGTGGCCGAGGCCGCGAGCGCTGAGGCCCTGCCCTTCGCACTCGACCGCATCGGGCGCACGCCCAACACCGTGGCCTCGCACCGTCTAATTCATTTTGCCGGCGGCCATGGCGATCAGGACAGCGTGGTCGAGGCCCTGTTCCGCGCCTATTTCTTCGACGGGTGCGATATCGGTGAGGTCGAAACGCTAGCCGCGATCGCATTTGGGTGCGGCTTGGACCGCGACGAGGCGCTGGCCTATCTACAAAGCGACGAGGGCGCAGTAGAAGTGGCGCAGTGCGACCGCCATGCCCGCAGCATTGGCATCAACGGCGTGCCCTGTTTCATCATCGATGGCCGCTATGCCGTCTCAGGCGCGCAGGACCCCGAAGTCTTTCAGCAGGTTTTCGCCGTCGCGGTCCAAGAATCCGTACAGGCCGCAGAAGCTGCCGAGTAAGTCTGCCTGTAGCTCCAGCACCTCCTAATAACAGAAGGCGGACCTCAGGCGGGAAACGCCCCGTGAAGTCCAGCTCCGTCTGGCAGCTGTGCTCACTCATTCCAGTGAGGCTACGGTGTCCGCCACCTCACCGCAAAGCGCAGCAAGCTCGCCGACCAACGAGGATAGCCCCGAGAGCCGCTCGCTCTCCCGTACCCACTGGCGACTCGCGACCAGACTGTGGTCGGGGCGCACGCGCAGCCAGCGCGCATTCCTACCGATATAGGCAATGAGCTTATCGGGCGCGGCGAAGTTGTTGTCTCGGAAGCCGATCACGGCGCCCTTTGGACCCGCATCAACCTTCTCGATTCCGGCGATACGGCACAATCGCTTGATGCGCACCACGTCGAGTAGGTTCTCGACCTCTTTCGGCAGCGGCCCGAAGCGGTCCATGAGCTCGGCCGCAAAGGCCTGCCACTCCTCTTCACGTTCCAGCCCCGACAAGCGCCGGTAGAGGCTGAGGCGCACGCCGAGATCGGTGACATAATCCTCCGGGATCAACACAGCGGTGCCAACAGTGATCTGCGGCGACCAGCGCTCCTCGATCTCACCTTCGATACCGGATTCGGCACGTTTGGCCGCCTGCACCGCCTCTTCCAGAAGCTGCTGGTACAGCTCCAGCCCGACCTCCTTGATGTGGCCAAACTGCTCCTCGCCAAGCAGATTGCCGGCACCGCGGATGTCGAGATCGTGGCTGGCCAGCGAGAAGCCGGCGCCGAGGGTGTCAAGAGTCTGAATGACGCGCAGGCGCTTCTCCGCCGCGCCCGCCAGTAGCCGCTCGGATGGCACTGTAAAATAGGCATAGGCCCGGGTCTTCGAGCGCCCGACCCGTCCGCGCAGCTGGTAGAGTTGGGCCAGGCCGAACATGTCGGAGCGATGCACGATCAGAGTGTTGACCCGCGGCATGTCGAGGCCAGATTCGATAATGGTGGTCGTCAGCAGAACGTCGTACTTACCGTCATAAAAGGCGGTCATAGCTTCGTCGATCTTGCCCGCCGCCATGCGCCCGTGGGCCGTAACGATGCTCACCTCGGGCACCAGCTCCTTCAACGCTGCGGCAACCCCGTCGAGGTCCTCGATGCGTGGGCAGACGTAAAAACACTGCCCGCTGCGGAAGCGCTCGCGCAGGATGGCCTCGCGGATTACCACCGGATCGAAAGGCAGTACGAAGGTGCGCACCGCCAAGCGGTCGACCGGCGGGGTCGCGATGAGGCTGAGTTCGCGCACGCCAGACATGGCGAGCTGAAGAGTGCGCGGGATCGGCGTCGCGGTCAGCGTCAGCACGTGCACGTCAGCCTTAAGCGCCTTCAGCTTCTCCTTCTGGGCAACGCCGAAATGCTGCTCCTCGTCGATGATCAGCAGTCCGAGATCGGTGAACATTACCGACTTCGATAGCAGGCTGTGTGTGCCAATGACAATATCGACCGTACCGTCCGCAAGCCCCTCGCGCACCAGCGCCGCGTCCTTTGCGCCAACCATACGGGACAGCTGTCTTATGTGAACCGGATAGCCTACAAATCGTTCACTAAAGGTATGAAAATGTTGTCGACAAAGCAGCGTTGTCGGCACCACGACCGCCACCTGCTTGCCCGACATGGCGGCAGCAAAGGCGGCGCGCAGCGCTACCTCGGTCTTGCCAAAGCCGACATCGCCGCAGACCAGCCGGTCGCTCGGCCTGTCCCCCGCCAATCCGGCCAGGCTCTCATCGATGGCGCGGACCTGATCGTCGGTTTCGGTATAGGGAAAACGGGCAGCGAATTCCTCTGTCAAATCCTGTGGCATCTCTAGCCGCGGCGCGGCGCTGGTGATGCGCTCAGCAGCGACCCGGATCAGAGCTTCGGCCATGTCTCGCAAGCGCTGTTTCAGGCGCGCCTTGCGCCCCTGCCAGCCAGCGCCGCCGAGCTTGTCAAGCGCCCCGCCTTCATCATTGCCGCCAGGACCGTGACGGGACAGCATCTCAATGTTCTCGACCGGCAGATAGAGCTTGTCGTCACCGGCATACACCAGCACAAGGCAATCATGTGGCGCACCGAGGACGGTAAGCGTTTTTAAGCCGGCAAAGCAGCCGATGCCGTGATCGATATGCACGACCCGATCGCCTACATCGAGGCCGCTCGCCTCGGAGAGAAAGTTGGCAGCGCGGCGGCGGCGACGCGGCCGACCGAGGCGATCGCCAAGAATGTCGGGCTCGGCTAACACCTCCAGTGTCGGCGTGACAAAGCCGTGCTCGAGTCCGAGCACAAGCAAGGGCACGGTCTCTGGTGGCAGGATCTCGATATCCTGCCAAAAATCTACGGCTGTCGTCGCCTCCACCCCGTGCTTGGAGAGCAAATGGCCGAGACGATCGCGCGAGCCAGTGCTGGCACAGGCCAGGACCACCCGGCGCCCATTCTCTAGAGACGCGCCGATATGATCGCGCACAGCATCGAATAGCTCGGTATTCTCCTGCCGGCGCTCAGGCGCGAAATCGCGCGCGCGACGGGCACCAAAATCGATGCTACCCTCATTGTCACTGGCCGAGCTAGAGAAAGGAGAGAAGACCACCACAGCACGCCCAGCCAGGCTTTGCTTCCAGGCATCCGGAGCGATATGCAACCGCTCAGGCGGCACCGGGTTGTAGCACTCGCCCGCTAGCGCCGCGCTACCTTCTGCGGCGGTGAGGCGTGCCTCGTAATAGTCCGCGATGGAGTCGGCACGCTGCTTCAGCGCCTCTTCCACCAGGTGTTCCAGGAACACGGCAGCATTTGGCAGATAGTCGAACAGCGTCTCAAGACCATCGTGGAACAGGGGCAGCCAGTGCTCCATGCCGGGATGGCGGCGGCCGGCGGAAATCGCCTCGTAAAGCGGATCGTCTCGGGTCACGGCGCCGAACAGCTCGCGATAGCCGGCGCGAAAGCGTACGATTTCCGCCTCGCCGAGAAAGACTTCCGACACCGGCACCAGCGCAAGGGCGTCGCGAGACGCGTCGGTGCGCTGGCTCAGGGGATCGAAGCTGCGGATGCTCTCGACCATGTCGCCAAAGAGATCGAGGCGGATGGGCTCAGCGCCGCCCGGCGCGAAAAGATCGACGATGCCGCCGCGCACAGCATACTCACCGGGCTCCATAACCGTGCCGACGCGCCGATAGCCGTTGCTTTCAAGGAAGCCGATCAGTGTTTCGGGATCCAGAACTTCGCCAACCGCAATCTCGAAGTGGGAGGTCGCCAGCAAGGCCCGCGGTGGCACCTTCTGGCAGACGGCGTTGATCGTAGTCAGCAGCAGCCGGCCTTGAAACTCTTCGCGCGTCAGGCGGTTCAGACAATACAGGCGCTCGGCGCAGATATCCGAGCGTGGAGACACGCGATCGTAGGGCAAGCAATCCCAAGCCGGGAAGACCAACGGCGCCTTCGCCGGCGCGAAAACGCGCAGCGCCTCGGCCATCGCAGCCAGGTGGCTATCGTCGCGCGCAACATAGAGGATGTCGAGATCGGCATCGGCGCAAAGGTCGGCAAGCGCCAGCGCATCGCGGCCATCCGGGGCGCCCGAGAGGACTACACGGCCGGGTTTGGCCAGCAAGTCGGTGAGGTTATGCATCCGTGCCGACCCCCCGCCGTAGCAACGCCATCACCGGCGTGTCGTGGGCGGCGGGAACGGGCCTGCGGCCGAGCGCCCAGTCCCAGATGTCGGGATCCTCTTCCGCCAGCAGCGCCTCCAGTTGGAACAAACGTTGCGAATCAAGCGCATCCAGATGATGGTCGGCGAAGCGGCCCAATAGCAGGTCCGTTTCGCGCGAGCCCCTGTGCCAGCAGCGAAAACGCACGCGCTTGCGGCGTATTTCGATGTCGTCCCTATCCGCCATGGAGCCAGCGTATACAATACCGGCGCTTCCGATCCCAGGGCGATGCGATGCGGCCAGAGATTCTCAATCCTTTGTTCGCGCCAGTGACCGCGTTAAGCGGCATCGGCCCGCGTTTGGCCGCCCCGATCGGACACCTGACAGGACAGAAGGTGGTCGACCTCTTGTGGCATCTACCGAGCGGGCTCGTCGACCGGCGCTTCTCGCCGCGTGCGGCGGATGCGCCGGAGGGCGTGGTGGTGACGCTCACCCTGCGTGTGCTTGAACATCACGCACCCCACAACAGGCGCCAACCCTATCGCGTCATCTGTAGCGACGACAGCGGCGAGATCGCACTGGTCTATTTCCACGCCCGGCCTGACTACCTGCGCCGGCTGTTGCCGGAGGGCGAGACGCGCGTGATCAGCGGCACCGTCGAGATGTTCTCAGGCCAGCCGCAGATCAGCCATCCCGACTATGTGGTGACGCGCGAGGAAGCTGAGACTCTGCCCCGCATTGAGCCCATTTATCCGCTCACTGAGGGCCTCACTGCCAAGCCGCTAACCAAGGCCGTCAGGCACGCGCTTGAGCGCGTGCCGCAGCTTGCCGAATGGCATGACGCGACGCTGGTCGCACGCGAGGCCTGGCCCGCCTGGCACAAGGCCATCGCGGTCGCACACGCACCGGACAGCCTCGTCGATCTCGATCCCTCGGCCGCGCCGCGGCGGCGCCTCGCATTCGACGAGCTATTAGCTAACCAATTGGCGCTGGGGCTGGTGCGTGCGCATATGCGCGGCAGCGGCGGGCGCGTGCTGGTGGGCGACGGGCGCCTGCGCCGGAAGGCCGTCGCCGCGCTGCCCTTCACCCTAACCGAAGTGCAGCGGCAAAGCCTGGCCGAGATCACCGACGACCTTTCTGTGGGACGGCGCATGCTGCGACTGTTGCAGGGCGATGTCGGCAGTGGCAAGACGATTGTCGCACTGCTCACCATGCTGGTGGCGGTAGAGGCCAGTTCCCAGGCCGCCATGCTGGCGCCAACCGAGATTCTCGCACGCCAGCATTACAAGACCATTGCCCCACTAGCCGAGGCCGCCGGCGTGCGCCTCGCGGTGCTCACCGGCCGCGACAAGGGAAAAGGGCGTGAGCAGACCCTCGCCGCCCTGGCCCACGGCAAAATCGACCTTCTGGTCGGCACCCACGCGCTGATCCAGAAGGACGTGGAATTCGCCGACCTCGGCCTTGCCGTGATCGACGAGCAGCACCGCTTTGGCGTACATCAGCGCATGAACATTCAGGCCAAGGGCGCAGGCGTGCATGTGTTGGTGATGACCGCGACGCCGATCCCGCGCACCCTGATGTTGACCGCCTATGGCGACATGGAGGTCTCGCGCCTGACCGAAAAGCCACCCGGCCGCCTGCCCGTAACCACCGTAGCCCTGCCAGCCACTCGACTCGAACAAGTGATAGAGGCCGTATCGCGTGCAATTGCGGCGGGCGATCGTGTCTATTGGGTTTGTCCGCTGGTGTCCGAGTCGGAAACGCTTGACCTGGCAGCAGCAAAAGCCCGCGCCGAGGCCTTGCGCGAGCACTTCAACGACAAGGTTGGGCTCATCCACGGTCAAATGAAAGCGGCCGAGCGCGATGGCGTAATGGCGGACTTCGCAAGCGGCGCAGTGGCCGTGCTCGTCGCGACCACGGTCATCGAGGTCGGTGTCGACATGCCCGAGGCGACAGTGATGGTAATTGAAGGAGCCGAGCGCTTCGGCCTCGCTCAGCTGCACCAGCTGCGCGGTCGGGTCGGGCGCGGCGAGAAGGCCTCGACATGCCTGCTGCTCTACGGGCCACCGCTCGGTGAAACGGCACGAGCTCGCCTCACTATCCTACGCGAGACCGAGGACGGGTTCCGTATCGCCGAGGAGGACTTACGTTTACGAGGCGCCGGCGAGTTGTTGGGAACGCGGCAGAGCGGCATGCCAGACTTTCGCCTTGCCGACCTCTCTGCCCACGGCGACCTTCTGGCGGTGGCCCACAACGACAGCAAGCGCATCCTGGATGGCGATCCGGAGCTTACCGGCAAGCGCGGCGAAGCGCTACGGACCCTGCTTTATCTGTTCGAGCGCGACCTGGCAGTCAGGTTTTTGAGGTCTGGCTGACCCGCTCGCCCGACTTCACCTTGTCCGCCGCCTCGCGCTGCACGGCACCGTCGGGCGAGACCAATGGACGCGCTCGCACATCTGCCGGGCGACGGTCTGGCGGCGTAACGAGACCGGCCGAGACAACCATCTTGATACCCTCCTCGACCGTCATGTCGAGGCTCACGAGCTCGTTGCGCGGCACGAACAGCAGGAACCCCGAGGTAGGGTTCGGCGTCGTTGGTAGGAAGATGTTTACCACCTCGTCGGTGATTGTGTTCTGCACCTCGCCTTCCGTGGTGCTGGTGATGAAGGCGATGGCCCAGATACCGCGGCGCGGATATTCGACAAGCACCACCTCGCGAAACGAACGTGAGGAAGATTCCAGCACCGTCTCAAAGATCTGCTTGAGCGCACCGTAGACGCTGCGCACCACCGGCATGCGATTGACCAAACGCTCGCTTGAACGCACGAAGAGCCGGCCGATGAAACCCGCCGCCAGAAAACCGATCAGGGTCAGGCCGATGACCACCACGACCAGTCCGAAGCCGGGGATATCCACCTCGACACCGAAATAGGCGTGGAAGTATTTAGCCGGGTTGTAAACGTCGGGCAGCAGCGGCACCACGATCTCGTCGATCAGCTCGATAATGCCGATGAGAATCCACAGCGTGATGGCGATGGGCGCCGTGACCGCGATGCCGGTGAGAAAATAGTTTCGCAGCCGTGCCACGGACCCACGTTTGAGCCCCGGCTCTGGCGACTTGCCTATGCCCAGAGCCTCGCGGACCGATGGTTTCTGTTCATTCGACGAAGGACCGTCGCTCATACTACTCGCTTTCTCGTGGTTACCACGGCTCATATTGGCATTCCCGCCCACTGCCGCAAAGCGTGGCGGTCACACGTCGTGAAAAGCTAGCAGGGCCGCCAGGGTCTCCTGGGGTGCCTCCTCGGGTAGGAAATGGCCACAGGCGATGGCCTCGCCCTCCACCTGATTCGCACGTTTTCGCCATTCCGCGACCACGTCAAAGGTCTTTTGCATCACTGCTTTAGCGCCCCACAGCGCCTGGACCGGGCAAACGATTTTATGGTCAAGATCGACCTCATCATGCTCCAGATCGATGCTGGCCGCGGCGCGATAGTCCTCGCAGCTAGCATGGATCACCTCCGGTTTGGAGAAGCAGCGCAGATATTCGCCAAAGGCCTCGTTCGTAAAGGCCTCACCCGCTCCGGCCCAGCGGCGCGTCAGGAAGTCGAGATAGAATTCCGGATCGTAGCCGATCAACGTCTCAGGGTACGGCTCCGCCTGAATCAAAAAGAACCAGTGATAATAGGCCGTCGCCAGAAACTGGTCAGTGGCCTTGAAGAGCGTGCGCGTCGGCACGATATCGAGCACGCTAAGGCGTTCCACGGCTTGCGGATGATCGAGCGCCAAGCGATGCGCCACCCGTCCGCCGCGATCATGCCCTATCAAGCGGAAACGCTCAAACCCGAGCGCCGCCATCACTTTTGCTTGATCGGCCGCCGTCGCCCGCTTCGAATAGCCAAAATGATTCTCGCCGTCCGGCGGATGGCTACTGTCGCCATAACCACGTAGGTCGCTAGCGACCACCGTAAAGCGGTCGGCCAGTTGCGGCGCGATCTTGTGCCACATGACGTGGGTCTGAGGATAGCCATGCAATAACAGCAAAGGCGGCCCCGAGCCGCCGATCACCAAGTTGATCTCGCTGCCTTCGCCGTCGATGCGCCGGGTCTCGAAGCCTTCGAATACCATCACTCGCTCTTCTGTTCCTTGTTCTCGCCCTGCCACTCGTCGAGCTCACGCTTTGTGCAACGGCGCTTCCACTCATATTCGTCATGACGGCGTTCGACGCAATACGCGAAATCGATCGTGACCGACATATAGCCGAAGACCTCACACTCGGCGCGCCGGCGCTCAATTTGTTCTTGCTGGGTCGTGCACGCGCTTAATGCCAGTCGGCTACCACAAGACATGGCCGCACGGCGTGCTCCTCTCTGGCCCGACCGCAATGATAGCGAAGCGCCTCGCCCCATGCTATGCGATGGTGCCACACGCCAAACGATGAGGCTCGAGCGATGCTCCCTACCCTGGACCAGATGCGGGCGGCGCAGACCATAGTCGCGGACGTAATGCTGCCGACGGCGCAATATGCTTGGCCACTACTGACATGCGAGCTCGGTATGACGGTCTGGGTCAAGCATGAAAACCATACGCCAATCGGGGCCTTCAAAGTACGTGGCGGCACAGTCTATATGGACGCGCTGAAGCGTGCCGAACCGAGTTGCACGGGCGTAGTCGCGGCGACACGGGGCAATCACGGCCAGTCGATCACGGTGGCGGCACGCCATTATGGCTTGCGTGCGGTGATCGTCGTACCCCACGGCAATAATCCCGAGAAGAACGATGCTATGGCGGCGCAAGGCGCGGAACTGGTAGTGCATGGCGAGAATTTCGAGGCTGCGGTCGGCAAAGCACTGAGGCTCGCCGACGCGCAGGGCTTGCACATGGTGTCATCCTTCAACGATACCCTAGTGGCGGGTGTCGGAAGCTATGCGCTGGAGTTGTTTGAGAATGCCGGCCCGCTCGACGCGGTCTATGTGCCGATTGGCCTTGGCTCGGGCATTTGCGGGGTGATTGCGGCGCGCGAGGCGCTTGGGCTCAAGACCGAGGTGATCGGTGTACAGGCAGCCGGTGCGTCATCATACGCCTTGTCCTTCGCCGCTGGCCACGTAGTGCCGACGCAAACCGCGGACACCTATGCCGACGGCATCGCGACAAAATCGCCCGACGAGCAGGCGGTGGCCATCGTCAACCGCCATGCAGCGCGAATTGTCACAGTGGAAGATACAGAGATCTTGGCGGCGCAGAAACTGATGCTGCGGGCGACCCATAATTTGGCGGAGCCGGCCGGCGCGGCGCCGCTTGCAGCGGTGGTCAAGGAACGCGAGGCGATGTCAGAGAAAACGGTTGCCGTGATCCTCTCCGGTGGCAATGCTGATGTCGCCAACCTGCGCTTGATCACGGGGGCTTGAGCTGGGTCGCCGATCAACATCGGCGGGGCATCCAGTTCTGATCGGATGTGGCGATGCAACTCATGCCGTTGGGGCGGGCGACGAGGATCCATCCCGCTACCCGATTCGCCAACATTAACTGCTACCGTGCACCCAGGGCCCGATCAACAAGCGCTAATTGTCGCGCGCCAGCGCGCTGCCAATGTTATCGTACGGGCCCTCATAATTGGCGATGATGCCTCGCAGGAATACGTGGTGCCAGCCGCCGAGATACGCTGCCGGCACAATGAAGTCTGCGTGCTGCGAAAAGGCTAGAGCGTGATCGAGACAAAAAAGCCCCGGCCCGTATCACGGGTCGGGGCTCGTAGATCTTGGCCGCCGGCGGCCTATGCCGCGAGCATGGCCAGCAACAAAATCGCCATGATGTTGGTGATCTTGATCATCGGGTTGACGGCCGGACCGGCGGTGTCCTTGTAGGGATCGCCGACGGTGTCGCCGGTCACCGCGGCCATGTGGGCGTCGGAGCCCTTGCCGCCGTGGTTGCCATCCTCAATGTACTTCTTGGCGTTGTCCCAGGCGCCGCCACCCGAGGTCATCGAGATGGCGACGAAGAGGCCCGTCACGATGGTTCCCAGCAGCATGGCGCCGACGGTCACAAAAGCGGCCGACTGGCCAGCGATCGCCGAGATCACGAAGTAGACCACGACGGGCGCCAGCACCGGCAGCATCGAAGGCACGATCATCTCCTTAATCGCAGCTTTCGTGAGGAGGTCGACCGCCGGGCCGTATTCGGGCTTGGCGGTGCCTTCCATGATGCCCGGGATCTCCTTGAACTGCCTGCGCACCTCGACGACCACGGCAGCGCCTGCGCGACCGACCGCCATCATGCCAAGCGCACCGAACAGATAAGGCAGCAGGCCGCCGATGAAGAGGCCGATGACCACGAACGGATCCTGCAGGCGGAACTCGACGTCGAGGTGGGGGAAGTAATGCTGCAGGTCCTCGGTATAGGCCGCGAACAGCACCAAGGCCGCGAGCGCCGCCGAGCCGATGGCATAGCCCTTGGTCACCGCCTTGGTGGTGTTGCCCACCGCGTCCAGGGCATCGGTGATCTTGCGCACATCCTCGGGTAGATCCGCCATCTCGGCGATGCCGCCGGCATTGTCAGTGACCGGGCCGTAGGCATCAAGCGCCACGACCACGCCGGCCAGCGCCAACATCGTGGTCGCCGCGATGCCGAGGCCGAACAGGCCGGCCGCGCTGTAGGCGATGATGATGCCCGCCGCTATCACCAGCACCGGCAGCGCACAGGCTTCCATCGACACCGCCAAGCCTTGGATGACGTTGGTGGCGTGACCGGTCTCGGAGGCCTTGGCAACGCTGCGCACGGGGCGGAACGATGTCGAGGTGTAGTATTCGGTAATCCAGACCAGCAGACCGGTCACCGCCAGGCCGACCAGGGCGCAGACGAACAGCGAGGTGCCGCTGAGGGTGCTGTCGCCTGCGGTCAATTCCGTATCGAAACCGACCCAGACACCGATGATGATGGCGATCAGCACCGCTGACAGCGCCGCCGCCCCGATCAGGCCTTTATAGAGCGCGGCCATGACGTTGTTGCTGGGTCCGAGCTTGACCAGAAAGTTGCCGGCAACGGAAGCCAGGATGCAGGCGCCGCCGATGACCAGCGGCAGCTCCATCATCATCACCTGAGTCTCGCCGGTGAAGAATATGGCTGCCAGCAGCATGGTGGCGACCATGGTCACCGCGTAGGTCTCGAACAGATCGGCCGCCATGCCGGCGCAATCGCCGACATTGTCGCCAACGTTATCGGCGATCACCGCGGCGTTGCGAGGATCGTCCTCGGGAATTCCGGCCTCGATCTTGCCCACCAGATCGGCACCGACGTCCGCACCCTTGGTGAAGATGCCGCCGCCGAGACGGGCGAAGATGGAGATCAGCGAGGCCCCGAAGCTCAGGGCCACAAGCGCCTCGAGGATACGGCGCAGGCTCTCCTCGTCCTCGCCGCCGTAGACGCCGAGCATGATGGCGAAATAGCCGGCCACGCCGAGCAGGCCGAGGCCTACCACCAGCATGCCGGTGATGGCACCCGATTGGAAAGCGATGGCCAGCGCCGGCGCCATCCCGGTGCGCGCCGCCTCGGCCGTGCGCACATTGGCGCGCACCGAGACGTTCATGCCGATAAAGCCGGCCGCGCCTGAGAGCACCGCGCCGATGACAAAGCCGATCGCCACCGGCAGGCCGAGCAGCGCCAGGAGAATGCCGCCGACCACCACGCCGGCAACGCCGATCGCCATGTATTGCCGATTGAGGTAGGCGCTGGCGCCTTCCTGGATCGCCGCGGCGATCTCCTGCATACGCTCATTGCCGGCTGACGCCGCCGTGACCTGTTTGGTCGTGTAGATACCATAGGCAACGGCAGCAAGGCCGCACAGTAGTGCGAACACTAGCGCAAGTGACATGAATGATTTCCTCTTGACTGAACCGGAATACGCCGCGCTGCCCCAAAGGCGGCGTCACAGGCCGGGAAAATGCCAGAGCCGAATACAGAATGCAATGCGCCAATGCACCTGCGCGGGATAATCGCACTTTCATGCTCGGCGCGCCGGTACACGTACACACGCGCCAGAGGAGACCTTCCGCAGACAATTCTTGCCGGTCAGCTCGTGGCGCCCTGGTATTAAGGTGCGGCTATAAAATCTTTGCCTGGGAGGACAGTATGCGCCGGTTCCCTTTGTTCGTTGCGGTCGTGATAGCGTTGATAATGGCGGGGTCTCTTGCGGGCGTCGCCCCAGTCTCGGCATGGCTACCGTTGCCACACTGGCTCCTGTGGATCGCTGTTGTGCTGTCCGCGGCGGTCGCTCTCAATGAGATCCTGGGTAAACCCGTGCCGTTTCTGCGCTGGTCCTTTCTACGCATGCTGTTCGGCATCAAGACGTTGCTGACAGAATGGCAGGTGGGCGACGGGCGAGAGGAGCGGGTATGCGAAGTAGTACTGAGCAAAGCACGGCGCGGCGACGCGGACGATGTCATACGGACGATCGACGAGTTCTGCTACCAAGACAGCCTGTTGATCAACGTCGGCGACCGCAAGGGCGCCATTCTCGATGCGGCACTAGAGCGGGGTCAGCCCAAGACTATCCTCGAGCTCGGCTGCTATGTCGGATACAGCGCCATAAGGATGGCGCGTAAGCTGCCCGGAGCGGGGCACCTCTACTCTGTCGAGTTCAACGAAGCCAATGCCGAGATCGCGCGCAAGATCATCGACCATGCCGGTTTGAGCGATCGCATACACGTTGTCCTGGGCACGCTTGGCAACGGTGGCCAGACCCTCGACCACCTGGAATCCGTCTGCGGGCTATCCGCGGGCGGACTCGACTTTATCTTCATTGATCACGCCAAGGATGCGTATCTGCCGGACCTCCGTTTGATTCTGGAGAAAGGCTGGCTACACCCGGGAAGCATTGTCGTTGCCGATAACATCAGGGTGCCCGGTGCTCCCGAGTATCGTGCCTATATGAAGAAGCAGGAAGGAAAGCTGTGGCGCTCCAAGGAACATAAGACTTTTGCCGAGTACCAATCGATAATTCCTGATATAGTACTTGAATCTTATTATCTAAATAATTGATTTTTCAAGATTATTTTCCGTTATTTCAAAACACAGAGAAGCCATACGCAGCGACCCGTCCGAAAGGCCACCCTGGCCCGGCAAACCGGCTCCGATTAGCCGCGACAAGCTCTAGGCACGCGGGCGACGATACATATTGACCAGCATGGGCTGATCGAAGACATAACCGTCCTCTGTCCGCGCAGCCGCAAAACTCTTGCGCACCTGCGGCACGTCGATCATGTCGCGTGGAATACGGTTGAACGACCTACTGATATAGCGCTCTACCATGGACTCGAAATCGGAATGCCGGATATGTCTCATATAGACATACCTAGCCTCTTCCTCGAAGAGGGCGTGTCCCGTTCTGTCGAGCGCCTGCTGGGCAAGGGTGCGCACTTCGGTCTCATCGTTGAAGGGGCGCATCATGGCGAAGTTGCTGCCCTCCATGCTGGGCTCCACCGCATAGAGAAAGCCATCCTTCTTGAGCACGCGCGCAGCCTCCCTCAGCGCTGTGTCCATCAGGACAGCGGGAACGTGGTGAAGAGAACGGAAGAACAACACGCCATCGGCAGCGCCATCTTGCGCGGGTAGCGCCTCGCCGCCGGCTTCCACAAACGTGACGTTGGGCGAAGGTGGTTGGGAGGTATTCTTCTCGGCCTGAACAGGGTCGGGCTCAACGCCAAACACCGTCGCGCCTCGCTCGGCAAGCTGGCGGACCGTGTCCCCGCCAGCGCAGCCAACCTCTATCAGGTTAAGGCCGCTGACATGCACCAACCGATCCACTACCGCCAAATCCGTCGACTCACCAAGGTCTGTTCTCATTCCATCCCACCTCGAAGGCCTTCCGATAACCGAGGGTCATGTCCAGCGACATGTCGCACCTGCAAAGTAGTCCGTCAAGAATCCGAAGGGGGGCCCGAGAGCTTCCAAAGCGCAGTCATGTCCCAAGAGAGATTGCCAGTGCCGATCAGGCAAATCAGTTCCAAACATCCGGCTCATAGACTAGCTTGGATGCAGACGAAATCGGGAGATCGGCATGGCGTTTCAGACGGTGATCAAAACGGCATTGGCGCTCGGCCTATTGGCCGCAGGCCCGGCGGCGGCCGAGACGTATAAGTTCATGACCGGCCCCCAGGGGGGGTCATGGTATCCGCTCGGCGGCGCCATCGCCAATTTCGTGCGCGGGGTCGATGCCGATGTGAGATTGCGCGTCCAGCCTGGTGGAGGCATCAGCAATGTCATGGCGGTCGAATCCGGCAAGGCCCAGGTGGGCTTGGGGAATGTCACCTCGACCATGGACGCGATTGCCGGCAACGCACCCTTTCGCGGCCAGGCGCAGAACATCCGCAATCTCGCCGTGCTTTATCCGCAATTCTTCCAGTTTGTCGTGGCGCGCGATGGCGACGTAGGCTCGATCGCCGACATGGCAGGCCGAGCCATTGCGGTCGGCCCGCGCGGCCATTCTGGTGAGCAGGCTTCGCGCCAGTCTCTTGAGGTATTCGGTCTGACCTATGACGACCTCTCGAACGTAAACCATGTTGGTTATGTCGACGCGGTGGCCCTGTTTAAGGACAGGCATGTCGACGCCTATACCGTGTTCACGACCGTACCGGCAGGCGCCGTCATGGATGCGGCCTCGGCCCGCGACGTGCGCGTGTTGTCATATGACGACAAGGCGTTGGCGGCCTTACAGGTCTTCAACCCGCAATATGTCCGCCACGAGATCGCCGCCGGCACCTATCCTGCGCAGGACGAGCCGGTCACCACTTTCGGCACCTGGACTCAGGTGATCGTCAATGCCGCCCTACCCGACGATGCGGCCTATGCGATCGTCAAGGCGCTGGCAGAGAACCTTGAAGGCATCGCGGCCGTAGTCTCGGCCATGGACGGCGCGACGGTCGAGATGCTGGCGACTCCGGTCGGCATGCCGTTGCATCCCGGTGCCCAGCGCTTCTATCACGAAGCGGGAGTCCTCGACTGAGCGAGCCTGCACCAGAGACCGCGGCACCCCGTGGCTGGCTCAGCCTGGCGACCCTAGTCACCGCTCTCGCGGTGACCATGGCCATCTTCCACCTCGGCGTGGCTCTGACCGGCCCGCCCGAGGAACTAGTCTTCCGGCCGCTGCACCTTGCCTTTGCAATGACGCTCATCTTCCTCATGCGCCCGCTCGGCAAGGGGTGGCCGGCCCGCGTCATGCTCGACGGCGTGCCGCTGGCGTTGTCCCTCGCCTGTCTCGGTTACATTCTCTTCAATCAGGACTACCTGACCAACGTTCGTATTCAATATGTCGACCCACCGACCACGACCGAGATGTGGCTCGGCTGCACCCTTGTCGTTTTGGTGCTCGAAGCCTCGCGCCGGGTTATCGGACTGGCGCTGCCGATCACGGCCGCACTCTTTCTCGGCCACGCCCTGCTCGGCCCCTGGCTGCCCTTCGGTCTCGAGCATGACGGCTATCTACTGGAGGAGGTGGTGGAAGAGCTTTATCTCACCACCAACGGTATTTTAGGCATACCGATTAGCGTCTCGGCGAAATATGTCGTGCTGTTCGTGCTGTTCGGCGCCTTTCTCGAACGCGTCGGCACAGGCCACCTCTTCATGTCCTTCGCCATGGCGCTGACCGGCCATACGCCGGGCGGTCCGGCCAAGGTAGCGTGTCTCACCAGCGGCCTGTTCGGCACCGTCTCGGGCAGCGCGGTCTCGAACGTCATGACCACCGGCGTGCTCACCATCCCACTGATGAAGCGCATCGGCTATCGCCCAGCCTTTGCCGGCGCGGTTGAGGCCGTAGCGTCGACGGGAGGCCAGATCATGCCGCCGATCATGGGCGCTGCAGCTTTCGTCATGGCCGAGCTGCTCGGCGTCAGCTTTCTCGAGGTCGCCGGCTACGCGCTTGTGCCCGCGGTACTGTTCTATGTCGCGCTTTTTATGGCCGTGCATTTCGAAGCCAAGCGCACTGGCATGCGCGGCCTACCGCGCGACGAGCTGCCGGTGGTGCACAAGGTGCTGGCCAGCCACGGGCATCTGTTCCTGCCCATGGTAGTGATCATTACCGTGCTCATGAGCGGTCGCAGCGCCCCCTATGCAGCGCTTTGTGGCATCGCTTCTATCATTCCAGTAGCACTGTTGCGCACGACCACGCGCAAGACCGTAAGCATCGGCATGCTCATCGATTCGCTGGCGACGGGCGCCCGCAACTGCCTCGCTGTGGCGGCGGCCTGTGCCTGCGCCGGCATCGTCATCGGCATTATCACCCTGACCGGACTCGGGCTTGATTTCACACAGCTCGTGGTCGACGCGGCTAAGAACGCCCTTTGGCCCGCCCTAGTTCTGACCATGATGGCCGGTATCGTGCTGGGGATGGGCTTGCCAACCACGCCCGCTTACATCATGCAGGTGGCTCTACTGGTGCCAGCGTTGGTGGGCTTGGGTGTCTTCAAGCCGGCGGCACACATGTTTGTCTTTTACTTCGCGATTCTATCGTCTATCACGCCACCGGTAGCGATGGCGGTGTTTGCCGCCAATAGCGTCAGCGGCGCCAAGCTGATGTCCTCAGGATTTGCAGCAGTCAAGCTCGGCGCCACCGGGTACCTGGTGCCCTATATGTTTGTCTTTTCCCCGGCGTTACTACTGGTCGGCAATACCGGAGAAATTATAATTGCTGTACTAACCGGTCTGATTGGTGTCACCTGTTTAGCCGGTTCACTGCACGGCTACTTTCTGCGGCCAGCGTCATGGTGGCAGAGGTTGGTGTTGGCCGCCACAGCAATCCTGCTGCTGCTGCCGAACCTGCTTGCCTCGGCCATCGGCGTGGCCTGCCTGACAGCTATTGTGGCTCTACAGCTGGCCCCGTGGCGCCAGGCCACCCCAGACGCGTCCTGAGAACCTCCGGCAGCGTGGCAAGCACGTCAGGCGGCAAAATCGCCCCATCTGCCACCTGCTTCCACAGCTGCAATGCCCAGGCCTTGGTCTGCCAGCACGGATCAGACAGTCCTTTGATGGCAAGTTTGCGCAAGGGCGCCGCCAACGAAACCTCGCCACCCGCACCGAGGCGCGCCAACGACATCGCCCCGGCCCGGGCCGAGCAGACGGGATTATCCTGCGCCGCCCGGGCCACGGCCAGAGACGTTTGCGGATCGGGCGGCGCACCACGCAATAGGGCAACTGCGAGCCCTGCCTGTCTGGTGTCGTTGTTCACCGCGGCCGCGGTGACGTATTGCAGCACAGTCTGAGCCTGCATCGGCTCAGCAAAGCGGAGATAGCAGCGCAGCAGAGTTTGCAGGTTGGTGGTCAGGGCCGCGTCGGTCGGCGACACGGCCGCCATCATGGCCGGCAGGCTATCAGGCAAGGTTGCCCAGAGGTGGGCGTAATAGGCGAGGCCGACACCGTCGGCGGTACCGAACAGCGGCGCGCTACGTCCCAGCCAGTCACCTACCGGATCACCAGGCTGGTAGATGTGCGGATCATGGCCTGCAACGGGACAGTCGTAGCGCGGGCTCGGCGGCAACTCCTGGTCGCGGTTGGCCATCGGCCCGCCAAGCCCTTGCACCGCCTCGGCTAACGGCTCGCCGTCGAGTTGGAAGCTGGCGTTGCCGTCAGCATCGATCAGGAAGGGTAGACCGGGCAAGCCGCGCGCTGGTACCGCCCGTCCCCAGCCCTCACCGATCCCGGACAGCGCGTAGATATCGCCGCCACCGGCGTCCTCGAGCAGGCCGAAGCCGTTGCTGGTGCTGGCACCCTGGGCCAGGGTCGCGGCCTGATAGCGATCGCCCGCAATACCAGTGTCCTGCAGCACGCCGACGCCAAGGTCGAGTCCCATGCCCTGACCAACACCGACACTCATGACATAGCCGTCAGCGCCATCGGCATCTGCCAACACGCCGATGCCACCATGCGCGCCCATGCCCTGACCGTAGCGGCTACCTTGGTAGCGGTCGTCGCCGCCATGGTCATCAAGGACGCCGAAGCCGAAATAATAGCCGGCGCCTTGGGCAAACATCGGTGCCCGATAGATATCGTTGCCGCCGCCATCGCGCAGCAACCCGACACCGCCGGCCAGCGTCCCGCGCCAGCCGATGCCGGCACCCTGGGCATAGCCAAGCAACCCACCCGAGCGGGTGAAGGGATCGGCCGGACCATCTTTAGCACCATAATCGTCATCGCCATCAGCATCGAGCAAGGCACCAAAGCCGACCGGGCCGCCAAAGCCCTGGCCACGCCAGCTTATGCGGTAGCGGTCATTACCGCCGTCATCCTTTAGTACTGCAAAACCAGCAATCGCCGCGCCCTGCGCAAAGGTCGCCGCCTTATAGCTGTCATCGCCGGAAAGATCATGCAGCAGGGCGATGCCGCCGATGGCCGCAGCAACACCGGAAGTCGGTGTCTGGTACATATCGCTACCCTGCAAATCGATAGTTATAACTACATCTATAACCGCGGCCGAGCTACCACGATAATTATCGTCGCCAGAGATGTCCACGATCAACGACGGGCCCGCGGTAGTGAGGGCCTGCATATCGTATTCGTCGTTGCCACCAACGTCGACAACGATAGTGCCAAACTCGTGCGTATCGTCGCCGAGCCCGGCCAACACGACATGGCCCATCGGCGATTCTATCACCCGACTCGCGGGCAGAAGCGCCAGTTGCCGCGCCAGCTCGCCGTCGGCGAAGTACGCCAAAATAGCTGCATCAAGGCCAAGCACCGCGACAGCCGCCTTGTCGAGCGCGGCAGCGTCGGTCCCCCGTGCCAGACGCGCCAGCTCTGGTGCCGGCCGGCCCGTCGATTCCACGGCAGCGAGGAGGGCCGCTGGATGGCAACAATCCTTGGGCAGGCCGGCCCACAGCCGCTCGCGTGCCGCGGCGAAGCCGGTCACGAGGTAGGAGACGAAATTTGCAACATCCGGCGGCAGGTCCGCAGGCGGTGCCCAGTCCAGCGCCGCCACCACCGCGAACGGCTCGGGCAGGCCAATGCCGCGGGCGACGTCGGAGCTGCGTAGGGGTTGCGCCAGCAAACGCCGGACGCCTGGGCCCACTCCCCAGGGTAGAGCAACGCCCTGGTAACTGATGAGATTGTCGATCATGGCGAGCGCATCGCGGCCATGCCCGCGCGCCGCGAGAGCCTGCTCAACAGGATGGCCGAACAGCCCCGCATCGACGGGCCGACCATCCATCCCGGCACAGGCCGAGAGCAGGAGGGAAATTGCGATCGAGGCGAGCCCTGCAACACGGGTCATCAGTGATCCTTCAAGTAGCGGAACCAGTAAGTGGCGGCGACAATAATATTGCCGATGACGATGGGAACCAAATTGCCGATGGCCGGCACCAGCACAGGCGCCTTGGCCAGATCAACCCGAACGGCACGAGGAACGTGTTTACCACTTAATGCTCAAAGCGGAGCGCGACGAAAGTGGTGATTGGAAAGATGATGGCCGGCACTTTGCCGCTGACCCGGCGCCCAGCATAACTCAGCCAAACTGCGAGACAGACGTGCGCGTTGCAGAGGATGCTGGGGATCAGTTCCTCCAGCAACGCCAGACCGGCCTTGTCCGGCTTGTAGGCGTTGAGGTCGGAATGATCGTTGCGGACCATGCCTTGTCCCCCGAGGGCCGGGCAATATTGGCGAAAGCTGCGGGCCATGCAAAGGCACCGCCTTGACGCGGCCCGGACAGCCGCGAATGATGCTCCCGGCACTGCAGAACACCTGAAAATGGGGAAAGCATGGATATCGCCGTCATCGGCGGCGGCAACGGTGCTTATGCCGCCGCCGCGGACCTTGCCGAGCAGGGACACCGAATCAGGCTCTGGCGCCGCGATACCGCGGCCTTGGCGCCGCTGCGCGAGGCCGGCGGCATCGAGCTGATCGATTTCCGCGGCCAGCGCCAAATTCCGCTGGCGTTGATCACCAGCGATGCCGGCGAAGCGGTTAGCGGCGCCGATCTTCTCGTCAGCCCCCTTCCCGCCTTCGCACAGGCGGACGTTGCCCACGCCATCGCGCCGCATCTCTCCTCGGGGCAAGTGATTTACCTGCCGCCAGGGACCTTCGGCTCCTGCGTGATGGCACGCGCGATCGCCGATGCCGGAGGGCCGCACGATATCGCCATTGCCGAGGCCGGCACCCTGCCATGGCTGACGCGCAAAGCCGGAGCCGCCGCCGTCGCCATCACCACGCGCGCAACGCGGCTGCCGAGCGGCGTTTTTCCCGCCCGGCGCTCTGACGAAGCCTTCGCCGTGCTCGAGCAGGCTTTCCCCACCATCGAGCGACTCAAGGACGGCCTCGACGGCGCCCTGATGAACGCCGGCCCCATCATCCATCCGCCGCTGATCCTAATGAATGCCGGGCCGATCGAGTATTTCGAGCATTGGGACATCCACAACGAAGGCACCCAGCCTGCCATCCGCCGCGTCACCGATGCACTCGACGAAGAGCGCGTGGCAATTCGCGAGGCGCTCGGCTACGGCGCGCCCCACTTCCGCCTGGCCGACCACTACGACGATTCCCGCGAAGAATGGATGTACGGCAATGCCGCGCACGAACGCCTAGTCGACAGCGGCGACTGGCGCGAATCCCTTGACCTAATACGCCACCGCTACATGCGCGAGGACGTGCAGTACGGTCTCGCCCTTCTGGTCTCGATTGGGCGCTGGGCGGGCATCGAAACACCGATCGCCACCGGGCTGTTAGCCATCGCCTCGGCCACCTTGAATGAGGATATTTCCACTACTGGTCGAACTCTTGAATTACTGGAACTTCAATTACTTACACATGAAAATATGAAGAAATTTCTCAAGAAAGGATTCGCGTGACTGCATCGACGACTATCGCCGTGGTCGGCGCCGGGCGCATGGGCCGCGGGCTGGCCCATGTCTTCGCCTATGCCGGTCACCAGATCACACTGATCGACAGCAAGCCCCGCGCCGATGCCGAGCATGAGGCGCTACAGGCGGAGGCCTTCGCTGATATCGAGCGCAGCCTCGCCAGCCTTGTCGAATTCGGTGCCATGTCGGCGGCCAAGGTACCCGACATCCTGGGTCGCATTGCGGTCGTCCGGGACACGGGTCCTCTCGCGGCCGCCGAGGTGGTGTTTGAAGCAGTCCCAGAAACAATGGACGCCAAGCGCGAGGCCTTGGCACTAATTAGCCGCCACGTGCCGCCCGAAGCCATCGTCGCCTCGGCCACGTCAAGCATGATGGTTGACGAATTGGCGGCGATGATCGCGCGTCCGCGGCGCTTTCTCAACGCCCATTGGCTCAACCCGGCCTATCTCATCCCCTTAGTCGAGATCAGCCCCGGCAAGGAAACCGACGCGAGCGTCGTAGAATATCTCGAAGGCCTTCTAAAAGAGGTCGACAAGGTGCCCGTGGTCTGTGCCGCCTCGCCGGGCTTCATCGTGCCGCGGCTACAGGCGCTAGCCATGAACGAAGCGGCGCGCCTGGTCGAGGAGGGCGTGGCCACGCCCGCAGCCATCGATACCGCAACACGCTTCGGGCTCGGCTTCCGCTTCGCCGCCATGGGCGTGATCGAGTTCATCGACTGGGGCGGCGGCGACACCCTCTATCGGGCCAGCGAATATCTGCGCGACCGCCTCGGCGCCGAGCGCTATGCACCACCCGAGAGCGTGCGCGAGAACATGAAAAGCGGCGCTATCGGCGTCAAGAGCGGCCGAGGCTTCTACGACTATGAGGGCCGCGACATGGACAGATATCAAAAAGAAACGCTGGGCCGCCTCCTGACCCTGCTACATCATCACGACCTCTTGAAGCCTCCTGCTTAGGCAATCGCCCGCCTATAAAGCTGCCAAAAGGTATGATCGAGGATCAGCAACATCACGAACAACCCTAGCGGGCCGGTCAGCAGGCAGGCGGAGTTCAGCGCACCAGTACCAGGGCAATATCTGGGAAGGCCACCAGCAGCAAGACCAGCCCGAACCCGCAAGCCATGAAGGGAATGGCAGCGAGATAAATCGTGCGCATGCCCGTGCCGGGTGGTGCCACGCCCTTCATGACGAACAGCAAGAGCCCGAATGGTGGTGTCGTCAGGCTGATCTCGAGTCCCAGCAGCACGATCACAGCAAACCATACGGGATCGAAGCCGAACTGTATTGCCAATGGGAAGAAAATCGGCACCGTCAGCAGCATCATTGAGAGCTGGTCCATGAACATGCCAAGAACGAGCAACGCCCCGAACATGGCGGTTAGTAACAAGAGTGGCGAGACTTGGCCCGAAGTGGCCCAGGTGATGAGCCCGCCGCTGGCGCCAGAAAAGGCCAGGATCTGCGCGAAAGTCGCCGACATCATGATGATCAGAAAGGCCATTGCCGTAACCCGCAGGGCGCCGCGCAAGCTGGCCACCAGCGCCTTCCAAGTAAGGCATCGCAGCACCGCCGCCAGGGTCGCCACCCCGACCACGCCAAAGGCCGCGGCCTCCGAGGGCGTAGCAATGCCACCAAGGATGACACCGATGACCAGGGCCACTACCAAGCCCATCGGCAGCATATCTCGCAGCAGCGCGACGATCTTGCGCCTGAGCGGCACCGGAGCCACGTCATAACCAGGCGCCGCCTCGGGATCGAGTCGCAGGCGCAGCCAGATCAGGCCGATATACATCAACGCAAGTATGAGACCGGGCAGCAGGCCAGCGATCAGCACCTTGCCGACATCGAGCTTGGCGAGGCTGGCTAGCAATACTGCCAGGCTCGACGGAGGAATGATCATGGCTAGGCCGCCGGTGCCAAGGATCGGCCCGATAGCCATGGCCGGCTTGTAGCCACGGCGGCTCATCTCCGGCACCATCAGCGAGCCCAACATGGCCGTATTGGCTATGCTGGAGCCGGACAAAGTGGCGAACATGGTGCCGCCGATCACGGTCATATAACTGAGCCGCCCGCGCACGCGCCCCAAACACAGGTCAAGCGCATCGAAGACACGCATCGCCAGACCTGTATGGAAGAACAGCTCGCCCATGATCAGAAATAGCGGTACCGGCACCAGGGTGAACAAGGTCACAGAAGAGATCGCATTGCCGATGAGCTGGCCGAGGCCATGTGGGCCGCCGAGAAAAATCCAGGCGCCCACTAGGTCCGCTATGAGGAAGGCGAAAGCAACCGGCACCCCAAGCGCCATCAGCCCCACCACCATGCCCAGCATTAGGGCAAGGGTTGTTAGCCATTCCATGGTCCGTCAGACGCGCCCCTCGCCCTCGGGCGCTTCGGCATAGAGCGATTCGCGGCCCAGCAGGAAGCGCAGGAACTCCCCGGCCATCATCACGAAAGACAGAGGAAAGGGGGCATAGAGTAGCCATTTGGGCATATCGAACGAGCGCATGTCGAAGCTGCCGCGTGCCAGATTGTCGAACATGGCATTGCCAGCGGCCCAGACCACCACAAGGCAGGCGGCGCAGCAGATCAGGCAAACCAGCGCTTCCGCCAGGCGACGAAGGTGCTCCGGCAGGACCATCACCACCACCTCCACGTGGACGTGGCCATGACGGCGCAATAGCCAGGGCGCACCCAGCAGCGTGGCATAAAGTAGGCCGTACTCGGTCAGCGACACGGTATGGGCCGGCGGCTGCCACCCCATGGCGCGCAGCAGCACATCGAAAGTGATTAGCAAAGCTGAGAGCCCCAATATCGCGGCGGCAACAACCGCCAGTGCCCTCAGTAAGCACTCATAGGCGCGTGACATGGGCCTGCCCCCCCCCTCAAATCGTGGCAAGGCGCGAGTGTAGCCTTGGCATCCGCCAAGGCAAGAGACCCGGCAACTCTTTCCGCCTACCGGGCGGGAATCAACACTTGTACCCGTGCCACGATTGTCACGCGTGTTCTGCGGCACGCGCGCTATATTATCTTTCATGGTTACACAAAGTGGCGCACCGCAGACGGCCTCGCCGACGCCCCTGATCGATCGCCCTTCGCCCAACAACGACGCCCGCGCGCCGGAGAAAGGCATCGACATGTTGATCCTGCATTACACAGGCATGGCTTCAACTGAGGCCGCGCTCGACCGGCTTTGCGATCCCGAATCCAAGGTCAGCGCCCACTATCTCATCGACGAGCGTGGAACCGTTTATCGCCTGGTTCCGGATCAGCGCCGCGCTTGGCACGCCGGTGTTAGTGCCTGGGCCGGTGATACCGACATTAACGACCGCTCCCTCGGCATCGAGCTTGCCAACCCGGGGCATGAGTTCGGCTACGTGCCGTTTCCCGAGGCCCAGATGGCCAGCCTGGAAACTCTGGCCCAGGACATCTGTCAGCGCCACAGCATTCCTGCACGCCGCGTGCTCGGCCATGCCGACGTGGCGCCCTCGCGTAAACAGGACCCCGGTGAGTTCTTCGATTGGCACCGCTTAGCGGCCAGAAGAATCGGGCTGTGGCCGCAAATGAAAATCATCGTCCCACCTAGCCCGGCCCTGGGGCCAGGCGACAGCGGCCAAAGAGTGCTGAAAGCACAGGCAACCCTCGCAGCATATGGCTACGGCATCGAGATCACCGGCGAATATGACCAGCAGACAGTTGACGTCGTAGTCGCCTTTCAGCGACATTTCCGGCCGCAAGCGGTAGACGGCGCCTTCGACCAAACGACAGAAGCAGCTTTGCGCAATTTGGTGCGCATGGTTACTTGAGCCGACCGATTGATCCTCACCCTTTGAATTTGTCCACGTCCTATCATCAGGAATTAGAAGAGGATCAGTCACGGGAATCAAACGTCACGAACCAGAACAAATCATGAGTAAGCTACACCAGGTAGAGGCACTCGTGGGCCAAGCATGACGCACATCAATGCTCCATTCTCGGCCTCATCGTAATTTAACAGGTTATCCTGAATTCGCCGATCGCAACCGTAAACTTGGGATGTAACCGAGTAAAAACATCGACTTGTACACGGTCTTGATGGCCCCGCGCACGGCGCGCGTGCCAACCCTTCGACAATGCGTCATGCAGAACCAGGACTCTCCTTATGAGTGAGGGAGCCAAGGGGCCCAGGTCACTAAGCAGGCAGCGTACCGACGAACTCCGCGATGATGGTGCGCTAATTCGAGACAGGCTTGTAGAACACACTGTGGCGCTTGCGGCGCGTTAGCCACCAGCCATATTGCACGGGCCAGTGCTCCATCTCGGGGTCGCAACCGAGAAACTCGGCGGCGCGCAAGGGCCAATAGGGATCGGTCAGCGCCTCGCGGCCGATGGCGATGAGGTCGGCCTGGCCGGCCTGCAGAATCGCTTCCGCCTGCTGGCCGTGGGTGATTAGCCCAACGGCCTGGGTCATGAGTTTCGCCTCGCGGCGCACCTGCTCGGCGAACGGCACCTGATAGCCCGGCTCGCGCTTCACACTTGCTGCCGTCACCGCGCCAACAATACCGCCCGATGAGCAATCTATCACATCAACGCCGAGCGCCTTGAGCTCCTTCGCAAACGCCACCGAGTCCTCTATCTCCCAGCCGCCCTCGATGCCATCAACGGACGAGATGCGGAAGAAAAGCGGCTTGTCGTCGGGCCAGACCGCGCGTACGGCCTCGGTGACCTCCAAGGCCAACCGCATGCGTCCCGTACGGTCGCCGCCATAGGCGTCGTTGCGCTGGTTGCCTATGGGGCTGAGGAAGCTCTGGATGAGATAGCCGTGAGCGCCGTGCACCTCGGCGATATCGAAGCCAGCCGCCAATGCACGGCGCGCCGCAGCCGCAAAATCGTCCACGAGTTCGGCGATCTCGCCCGTGCTCAGCGCCTCGGGCACAACCCAGTCGTCATTGACCGGGACAGCGCTCGGGCCAACCGGTTGCCATTGCAGATCACCGCGCGCCAGATCGCCGTCGTCGAGCGGACCGTTTCCGTTCCAAGGCCTCTGCATGCTCGCTTTGCGCCCGCCATGGGCCAGCTGTACGGCGGCAACCGCGCCATGTTCTTTCAAAAAATGGACGATCTTGGCGATGGGCCCAATCTGCCCGTCATGCCACAGTCCGACATCGCCGTGGGTGATGCGGCCGCGCTTTTGCACCGCCGTCGCTTCCATGAAGATTAGCCCGGCCCCGCCCAGCGCATACTGGCCAAGATGCACCGTGTGCCAGTCCATGGCCATGCCTTCGGCAGCGCTGTAGGTAGCCATGGGCGAGATCACGATGCGGTTACGCACGGTCACGTCGCGAAGCTCGAGCGGTGTGAACAGAAGCGGTGCCGGGCGCGGGGAATCAGTAACCACGGGGGCATCTCCATCGCTGGGAAAGGATAGTGTTCCGGGCGGACTATGGCCGATGATGCAGCCGCCCGCAATACCACCTCCCAGGCGCATTTGCATTGCCGGAAACGTGCTCTAGACTCTATCCAATGACAACTGACGCAGCGTAGGGAGACGACGACGTGACCCTGGTTCTGGTGGACAACGAGAAGGGCGGCACGGTGGCCGGTGACTGACGGACGATGACGAACAAGCGCGACAAACTGCCGGCAGCATCTAGCAACAGCGAGATCGATGCCTTTCTCGATACCGTCGGCCGCCTTACCACGCAAAGCGGCGGCAGCCGCAAGGGCCGGCTGATCTTCGCCCTCGATGCCACGGCTAGCCGCGAGCGCAGCTGGGACACGGCTTGCCACATCCAGGCCGAGATGTTTCACGAGACCGCCTCGCTCGGCACCCTTGCCGTGCAACTCGCCTACTATCGCGGTTACGGCGAGTTCAAGGCGACGCCGTTCACCAGCGACAGCAAAGCTCTGTTGCAGCGCATGACCGGGGTGCGCTGCCTCGGTGGTCGCACCCAGATCGGCAGGCTACTGCGTCATGCTCTGGCCGAGAGCGCACGCGAAAAAGTGCATGCCGTGGTCTTCGTCGGTGATGCCTGCGAGGAGAGCATGGACGAGTTGTGCCACCACGCGGGCCAGCTCGGCATCGACGACGTTCCCGTCTTCGTCTTCCACGAGGGGGGCGATGCCGTGGCGGAGCGTGCCTTCCGGCAGATCGCACGGCTCTCGGGCGGCGCCTATTGCCGCTTCGATTCGATAAGCGCAGCCAGCCTGAAAGCATTGCTAGCGGCAGTGGCGATTTACGCCGTCGGCGGCCGGAAGGCCCTGGAGAATTATGAACGCCGCGAGGGACGCACCCTGCTGCGATTGGAAAGCCGGCGCGGCAAGGGAGCTTGAGCATGTTTGCCTATTTTCTCATGGGCGCGGCGCTGCTGCTGGTCTTTCTGGTGCTGGCACGCCTCTTTGTGAGGACCAATCCGCAGTTGTTGGCGCGGGCCCTGCGTTGGGTCGGAATCGTGGCAGCGATCGTGCTCGGCGTGCTGTTGCTGGTGCGCGGCCAAGCGCTGATCGCGGGCCTCTTCGGCGGTCTGGCTGCCGCGCTCTGGCGAGTGCGCAATCTGGTGCCGCTACTGGCCTGGGCCTGGGGCGTACGTCAGGCCGCCCGCCGCACCGCCACGGCCGCTGGGCCAACGCCGGGCGCCCAATCCTCAGCCGAGACCGCTTGGCTGCGTATGCATCTCGACCACGACAGCAACACCCTCGACGGCGAGGTCCTACAAGGTGTCTTCATCGGGCGACGACTGGGCTCGTTGACGCTCGCCGAGCTGCTTGCCTTGCGCCGTGATTGTATCACCGATGAGCGCTCTGTGCGCCTGCTGGAAGGCTTTCTCGACCACGCCCACAGAGACTGGCGCAAACGCGCCGGGACCGGGCCGGCCGGCGGTGATATTGCCATGACCCAGGAGGAAGCGCTCGACATTCTTGGTCTCACACCCGGTGCCAGCGATGCCGAGATCAAGGAGGCCCACCGCCGCCTGATGAAACAGGTGCACCCCGACCACGGCGGCTCCGACTACCTCGCAGCAAAGATCAATCGGGCAAAGGACATCCTGCTTGGCGACGGCGGTTGACCGCACCGCCAACAGCACGATATATCGCCTCCAGCAAAGCCGACGTCCCCTTCGTCTAGCGGTCTAGGACATCGCCCTTTCACGGCGAAAACACGGGTTCGAGTCCCGTAGGGGACACCAGTGTTTTCAATAGGTTATGTGATACCGCCTCAGATTTTCCACAAATATCCAAAAAGCCGACGCCCAAATTGCTGACCTCGGCTGGTGTTCGATAGACTGCGAATGTGGGGCCTCACGAGGGCGCCTCGGACCAGCGGTAGTCGCTGTGATTGCGCCCCAAAAACTCCGTCATCTAAAGCGCTGATGCGGGCGCTAGCTTCAATGGTTTTGCGAAGCGCCGCCGCATCGGCAGCAATATCGGCGGCGGCACGGCTTGGTCTCGCTGCTCATGCCTCCGATCCCCAGGTCCATCGTAGCCGCGACCACACCCAGACCCGACCGCGCGTGGAAAGATCTCACGCATCCTGCTAAGAGAGGGGCGGACATCACAAGAACACAAGGCCACAAGGAGACGCTCGACAATGGATGTGAGCAATCGAAAGGCGATCGTTTTCGGCGGCACCTCTGGCATCGGCTTGGCCACGACGAAACAGCTGGCAGGTCTCGGCGCAGAGGTCGTCGCCGTGAGCCGCAACCCTAACAAGGCGGGCGAGGTGCCGGCCGGCGTCAGCCTGTGCCAGTGCGACGTGCGCGACCGCGAAGCGCTCGCGACCCTGTTCCGCGACCGCGCACCGTTTGACATCCTGGTTAGCGCCGCGACAGGCGGGACCCGCGCCATGGGGCCTTTCCTGGAGATGGACATGGACGGCTACCAGGCCTCGTTCGACAAGCTCTGGGGCTATGCCAACGTGGTACGCCTCGGCACCGAGCATATGAGTGAGGACGGCACCATCGTGCTGGTCAGCGGGGCACCGGCGCGCAAGGCGAAGCCGGGACAGGTGTCGCTGTCCTCGGTCGGGGCCGCGGTCGAGGCGCTGGTGCGCGCCGTGGCGCCAGAGATCGCGCCGCGCCGGCTCAACGTAGTCTCGCCGGGCACCATCGATACGCCCCTGATGTCGCTCGAGGGCGCCGAGCGCCAAGCGTTCTATCAGAAGGCGACCGCCGCCAACGTCATCCCTCGGGCCGGCAAAGCCGAGGAGGTGGCGCAGGCGATCCTGTTGATGATCGAAAACGATTTCGTCACTGGCACGACGATCGATATCGACGGCGGCTGGCTGCTCTCGTAGCCATAAGGCGTGGCTAGCCTGCCACGTCCGCGGCCTGAAGGTCGAGGCCTTAAATCTTTCTCCAGTAACCACAATAAACCATTAAATATCAATAGAATAGAGCCACTCTTCCGAGCGGCCCTTCTTTTGGGTTTTATGATATTGCCGCGTTCGTTGCCGCGTTTGAATGTTGCTTGATGATGCCTGACGGAACCTCTGTAGGGACCAGGGCAGGTGCGAGATCCCAAAATAAGGTTCCGAGACCCCGCTAGCTATGTGGCGCGGGAAACCGGACGGGCGGCCCCTGCCAAACCACCCGCTTCGGGGAAGGACGCGTGACCTGGGCCCCTTGGCTCCCTCACTCATAAGGAGAGTCCTGGTTCTGCATAACGCATTGTCGAAGGGTTGGCACGCGCG